>CACYCD010000086.1 GCA_902772755.1 uncultured Ruminococcus sp. | reverse complement strand
ATCTGACGTACAGGCTCTTCAAGAGCCTTGAGTACCAGCTTGATACCGGTCAGCTCGTCTCCCTCGGCTTCGTTTGCCAGCTCTGAAACAGCAGGAATGGTGTTTACAAGAGCCGTGCCGCCGCCTGCAACAATGCCTTCTTCAACGGCTGCCTTAGTTGCGGCAAGTGCGTCCTCGATGCGGAGCTTCTTTTCCTTCATCTCGATCTCGGTGGCTGCACCTACCTTGATAACAGCTACACCGCCTGCCAGCTTAGCAAGACGCTCCTGAAGCTTCTCTCTGTCAAAATCAGAGGTTGTGACCTCAATCTGTGAGCGGATCTGGTTCACTCTGTCCTTGATAGCCTTGGGATCGCCTGCACCGTCAACGATGATGGTGTTTTCCTTGTCTACCTTTACCTGACGAGCTGTACCAAGCTGATCCACTGTGCAGTCCTTCAGCTCAAGACCCAGCTCTGAGGTGATGACCTGACCGCCCGTAAGTGTTGCTATATCTTGAAGCATCTCTTTTCTTCTGTCGCCAAAGCCCGGTGCCTTGACAGCAACACAGGTGAAGGTACCTCTGAGCTTGTTAAGTACCAGAGTTGTGAGTGCTTCGCCCTCAACGTCCTCGGCAATGATGAGGAGCTTTCTGCCCGACTGTACTATCTGCTCCAACAGGGGAAGTATATCCTGTGTGGTTGAGATCTTCTTATCTGTAATAAGGATAAGACAGTTGTCAAGCTCTGCTACCATTTTGTCGGTATCTGTTACCATATACGGAGCAATGTAGCCTCTGTCAAACATCATACCCTCGACTACCTCGGAGTAGGTCTCAGCGGTCTTGCTCTCCTCAACGGTGATAACACCATCGGTAGAAACCTTTTCCATAGCCTCTGCAATGAGCTTGCCGATAAAGGGATCGGCTGAAGATATGGTTGCAACTCTTGCAATATCCTCTGTGCCTGAAACAGCCTTGGAGTTGACCTTGAGTGTTTCAACAGCCTTTTCAACAGCTTTTTGTATACCTACCTTGAGTATCATCGGGTTTGCACCTGCGGTGACATTCTTCATACCCTCACGCACAAGAGCCTGTGCAAGCAGGGTAGCTGTGGTAGTACCGTCGCCGGCAACGTCGTTTGTCTTTGTGGAAACTTCCTTTACAAGCTGGGCACCCATATTCTCAAATGGATCGTCAAGCTCGATTTCCTTTGCGATAGTCACGCCGTCGTTGGTGATGAGCGGAGCACCGAACTTTTTGTCAAGAACGACGTTTCTGCCCTTGGGTCCCAGTGTGATCTTAACGGTATCAGCAAGCTGATCCACACCTGATTTGAGTGCCTTCCTGGCATCTTCACCGTAAAGCATCTGTTTTGCCATAATTCAAATCCTTCTTTCTTATTCTACAATAGCTAAAATGTCTGACTGTGAAACGATTGTGTACTCTTCGCCGTCAAGCTTTACCTGAGTACCGCTGTATTTGGAGGTGATGACCTTGTCACCCTCTTTGACGGTCATCACGACCTCTTTGCCGTCAACAGTTCCGCCGGGTCCGACTGCAACAACGGTTGCAAAGGACGGTTTTTCCTGTGCAGAGGCTGACAGGATAATGCCGGAAGCAGTTGTCTGCTCTGCTTCCTCAACTTTGACTACTACTTTGTCTGCAAGTGGCTTGATTGTCATAATATAGCTCCTCCTTGATCTTTGTGTCTGAAATTAGCACTCTTTACCTTTGAGTGCTAACACTATTGTATAACCAATATCTTCCTTTGTCAAGGGGTTAGCATAATTTTTTAGGGCTTGTTTGAAAAAAAGCTGAATAAATGGTGCGATCGGATCAGAGACGCCCGATTATCACCGCTCTGCCAATCAGGTATAAATACTGAATTTGCATTTATTTTTGTGAAAAATCGCTTGACTATTGCGTTTTTATGGAGTAAAATAATGTTTGTGACTTTACCGCTTTGGAGGTTGAAATATGGATTTTAAGCAGAAGCGGGTATACAAATTTGAAGATTTGGTACAAATAGTAAAAATATTGCGTTCACCAAACGGTTGCCCCTGGGACAGAGAGCAGGATCACAAGTCCATTCGCCGTGACTTTATTGAAGAAGTCTATGAGGCGATAGAAGCAATTGATACCGATGACACCGAGCTTTTGAAGGAAGAACTCGGAGATGTTATGCTACAGGTGGTTTTTCACGCTGAATTGGAAACCGAGAAGCAGTCATTCAATATTGACGATGTGTGCGACGGAGTGTGCAAAAAGCTCATAATAAGACATCCGCACGTATTCGGCGATACCGTTGCCGAAACCACTGAAAAGGTGCTGGACAATTGGGACAAGATTAAAATGCAGACCAAAGCCCAAACCACGGTAACAGAGGCAATGAACAGCGTTTCAAAAGCTCTGCCTTCACTGATAAGAAGTGAAAAAATCCAAAAGAAAGCTGCTAAAGCAGGCTTTGACTGGGACGATACCAACGGAGCCTTGCAAAAGGTGAGCGAGGAATTGGACGAGGTTTATCAGGCAATAGCGAACAATGACAGGGAGAATACCGCAGAGGAGCTGGGAGACCTGCTGTTCGCAGTGGTGAATGTTTCAAGATTTGTCGGCGTTGACAGCGAACAGGCACTTGCAGATGCCTGTGAAAAATTTATTTCACGTTTTTCAAAGGTGGAGAAGCTGGCAACAGAACGTGAAATCGATATGAAAACTGCCTCACTCCAAGAGCTGGATGCTCTGTGGGATGAAGTTAAAGCATATTCGGCAGAATAACAGGGAGGACAAACATTATGAAAAAAGCAGATCTGGTTTTAAAAACAGCTGAAATCTGCAATATGAAGAAAAAGGACGCAGAACCGATCGTAAACGCAGTGTTTGAAGCAATTATGGACACGGTTGCAAGCGGAGAGAAGGTCCATATCAGTGGTTTCGGTATTTTTGATGTGAGAGAAAGAAAGGCTAGAGAGGGAGTAAACCCCCGTTCAAAGGAGCCTATGGTCATAGAGGCATCATATCTTCCCACCTTCAGAGCAGGCAAGTCCTTCAAAGAAAAGGTAGCTGTTGCAGATATAAAAACGGAAGAAACGGAATGATGTTCAGGGACTGTATCCGTAGCTTGGTGCAGTCCCCCAATATTTGGAGTTGCGTATGAGATTGGATAAATTCTTAAAAGTGAGCCGAATAATCAAACGCCGAACCGTTGCCAATGAAGCCTGTGATGCAGGCAAGGTGCTTGTCAACGGCAAGGTCGCCCGTGCCTCCCAAAACGTAAAAGAAGGCGACAGGATAGACCTCACTCTGGGTGAGAGGACAGTGTCCGTTGAGGTCGTATCAGTAAAAGAAACTGTCCGCAAGGAAGAAGCCTCCGAGCTGTACCGCCCTGTGTAATATTTAATTTTTCCCCGCATAACATTTTATGCAATTCTATAGTAAGTGTGGGGATACGTGTGACAGAAAATCAGCTTATTTTGAAGGACAGAAGAGAACTCACCGTCACGGGAGTGACAGATGTAAATGCCTTTAACGAAGAGAGCATCGTCCTCTCTATGGAGGGCTGTTCTCTGATAATCAAGGGTGAATGCCTGCATATAAATAACCTGAACCTTGAACAGTTCCGTGCAGATATTGACGGCAAGGTGAACTCGATGCAGTATATCAGTGAGAACACCGACAAAGGTTTTTTGAAAAGGTTGCTCAGATAATGGGACTTTACAAAACCTTTCATCCGGCGGTGCTGATGTATTCGGCACTTTGGGGAGTGTTCATCTATCTGTGGTACGAGGTGCTTCGGCTGGTAAGATACCTTTCAGCCAACAAAAGGTCAGTCTGCATAGTCTGTGACGTGCTGTTCTGCCTAAGCTTCGGCATCGTTTTGTTTATGTTTTCGCTTGCGTACAACTTTGGCGAGGTCAGGATATATATGCCCGTTTCAATGATTTTGGTGTTTACGGCACTCAGATTGACGCTGGGCAGGTGGTTTTTTTCCCCCTTATTTGGACTTATAAGAGTTATAATCGGATTTTCAGTAAAAAATCTTTTAAAAATTAAAAATATTTTTGCAAAACTATTGAAATCTGCGGTCTTTTTAGTGTATAATTTAGTAAATAAGAGCGTAGTTAGATTTTCTATGAAAAAGGGTAGTCGTTAAATGGATAAAGATAACAAAACTTCCAAAGTTGAAAATGATTTGATTTCCGACGATGAAGGTGTTGTTAAGGAGGTAGAGCTTCCCAAGCGTAAGATTCGTTTAAGCAAGGTGCTTCTGTATATTGCTATTGGGTGTTTTGCCATCTATGCAGTCTATTCACTGGTGACACAGTATGAGGAAATCAACCGCAAGCAGGAAAAGCTTAAATCTTTAGAAAGCCAAATTACCGTTCAGGAAATCAAAAACGAGGAATTGACAAATATCTATAATTTGTCAGATAAAGAAAACGAGGAGTATATTGAACAAAAGGCAAAAGAAGACGGATATCTGCATGCCGGCGAACGTGTCTTTGTCAATATTTCAGGCGATTAGGTTCAACACAAGGGGATATTTATGGCAGTGGAAGTAGGTTCGGTCGTAACAGGCAAGGTGACAAGCATACTCAAATTCGGAGCATTTGTTGCACTTCCCGAAAATAAGTCGGGTATGGTGCATATTTCTGAGATATCTCATGAGTATGTCAATGATATCAATGATGTTTTATCGGTGGGTGACGAGGTCACCGTTAAAGTTATTTCAAATGAAAAGGGAAAGATAGCCCTTTCAATCAAGGCTAATCTGGAAAAGCCACCGGTAAAGCCCAAGCCTAAGCCCAAGCCCAGACAGCCCAGAAAACCCTATGTCCCTGCTCCCAAAGTGACTTCTCCGGGAGATTATCAGTGGGAAGCAGGCGGAAACGACAACAACTCCTTTGAGGATATGATGAGTCGCTTTAAGCGTACCTCAGAGGATAAGATGTCCGATCTGAAGCGTGGAAACGAAAACCGTGGCTACTCACGTAGAGGCGGAAGAAAATAAAAGAAGGAGGTATTTTCAATGAAAATTACCTACACAGCAAGAAAAGTAAATTTAAGGGATAATTTCAAGGAATTGTGTGAGAAAAAACTCTCCAAATATCAAAAGATATTTTCCGAGGAGGCTGTTGCCTCAGTTGTTGTGACAATGTACAAAAACCGTCAAACGGTTGAAGTCACCGTCAACGACAAGGGTATGATCTTCAGGGTAGAGGATACCAAGGACGAGATGAACGACGCACTTGACTGCGTGGTTGACAACCTCGGCAGACAGCTCAGAAAAAACAAGACCAAGCTTGAACGCAGGCTTAGGGAGAATATCAGCAAGATAGATCAGCTTTTGCCCGATGAGGATATCGCTGAGGAGGAAGAGTTTGACATTCGCACCAAGGCTGTTCCTGTAAAGCCGATTTCGGTTGAAGAGGCTATTTTGCAGATGAATATGCTTAGTCACGACTTTTTTGTGTTTATCAATGCAGAAACTGACGAGATAAATGTTGTTTATAAACGCAAAAAGGGTAACTATGGCTTGATAGAACCCGAAAGATAAGGAACAGGGCAATGGCAGTTTGTCATTGCCCTTTTTATTAGTAATAGTCGGAGATAATATGAAAAATTACAAAATGGTTGCCACCTGTCTGCTCGGTGTGGAGGGCTTGGTGGCAAACGAACTCAGATTTATGGGAGCAAAGGATGTTCGATCCGAAAACGGCAGAGTCTTGTTCAGCGGAGGTGCAGATATCCTTGCCCGTGCAAATATAAATTCACGTTATGCAGAACGCATCTTAATTCTGCTTGACAGCTTTACGGCAAAGAGCTTTGAAGAGCTGTTCAGCGGTGTAAGCAGGATAAATTGGGCTGATTATATCGGAAAAACAGACAAATTCCCCGTCAAGGGTACCTGTCTGTCAAGTCAGCTGATGTCCGTACCCGACTGTCAGAAAATCATCAAAAAGTCCGCAGCCAAAGCACTCGCAAAAGCCTATGGCACCGATTGGCTGGAAGAGAGCGGAAGTGTGCATCAGATACAGTTCCTCATATTCAAGGACAAGGTGAGCATTATGCTCGATACCGGTGGAGCAGGTCTTTATAAGCGTGGCTACAGAGAGAACTCCAATACAGCCCCGATCAAGGAAACCCTTGCGGCAGTGCTGGCTGAGCTGTCAATGGTGAGGGCAGACCATACCGTGATCGACCCAATGTGCGGAAGCGGAACAATTCTTATTGAAAGTGCCTT
>CACYCD010000085.1 GCA_902772755.1 uncultured Ruminococcus sp. | reverse complement strand
CGAGGATCAAAAACTACCCCACATCAAGCTTTATCTTTAAAAAGCTTGATGTGGGGTTTATAAATTTAGAATAAACTATTGCTTTTTATTGTATTATATGCTACAATGATTAAAACAATATAGCCATAAATAAGGTAACTGTTTGCTCTGTTTGTGTGGCTTTGACAGCCGATGCCTGATATTACATAATTGGAATTATTTAATATGCGGTCAGCAGGTATTTACAGGCAGGCGATCCATGTTATAAATTTTAAATTTTAATTTTAGGAGGATAATACTATGAAAAAAAGTATTAGAAAATCCGTGAGTTTGCTGTTGGCTGTTATTATGGCTTTCAGCGTATTCACAATTGTACCTTTTACGGCAGGTGCCGTAACACCCGTTGATACGCTTGATCTTACATCGCATTACATCGATGTTTTTTATGAATCTCAAGCATTCAACACGGATCATTTTTCTGTCGTTCCGGCTGATACCGAAAGAGTGGTAGGTGATGATTCGGGCTGGATTTTTGACGGAGATAACCCGAGTACATCCCTTGCCACTGTTTCAGCACTAAACGGGGAAACGATAACAAAGATAGTGCTTTACAAGAAGACTTACTACTATAACACTCCTGTTTTGACCGCAAACGGCAATGTGATCCCCTATACTCAGTCGGGTAATGTTTTTACCTTTGAAAACGTTAATGCTTCTTCCTTTACGCTTCATGCGAATGAGAATTATACCGGTAATAATTTTTATATTCAGATACCCAAGATCGAAGTGTATTATACCGCCGCTGTACCAGGAAAAACACTGCAAGTCGGTACAGAATATTACATCGGTGATACCTTCAAAACTAACGGAAGCAAGTACATCATACCTGATAACAGATATATGAATAGCACCGACAATTACGATGTCAATGCTGCTGTTCAGACTCCGACTTATTCCAGCAGCAGCAATTACTGGTATTTCCCCGATATGATAAGATCCGGATGGGGATTTGGTATGGTTGATAAATATTTCAACGGTACTGAAAACATTGCGGGCTTCAAATGTGCAGGCGGTGACGGTCTGAGCAGCAACACTGCATTTTCTTTTGATCTTATCTATGAGAATGAAACTGACAGCCGTGAAATGGACTTTTCCGATGTTCAGGCAAGCGGTGTTTCAATACAAGATGCCTCCGGCGATCCGGTTTCATTGACCGACGGCAAAGCCGAAATCAAGACGGATTACACCATAACATCAACCAAGCCTCTTTTATTCCCGCATACATCTGTACAACAGCAGACAGATGACAGCAAATATGTCTATCTTATAAAAAAGATGGTTCAGAGCGATGAAAAAGTCGCTTATGACACATCTGCTTTCAAGGGTAAAATAACATCTTATGACAGAGGATCTTACTCGGTACAAGTACAGGGTTATGAGGGTACATCACCCGATTCGTTCTATCGTAATCTTCGTTCCGGAGGCAGCGTTGATGTGGACCTTTCACATGGTACAACAATTATCGGACAGGACGAATATTACCAACAGTACGACAAATTTTTCGATATCTACAACTCCGCCGGTGAGAATATTACCGATCAATTTACTTTTTCCTCAAAAATGAGTTCAAATGGCTACTATTATTACTACTACTACAAACTGAAACAAAGCCTTGAGGATGATATTTTTGTATTCGGTACGGGTACGGAATTTAAGCTGACCCTGCCTGAAGGCGTTACCATTGCCAATGCCGATGATATAGTGACCGCACAGGACGGCAACACGTATACAACGCTCCCTGCCGCAAAAGCAATCTTGGTGTCGGACAAGCTCCTCACTGCGACAAGCTCACAAGGTTATCTGAGTCTTCTGGGAAATGAATTCAAAAAGGTAATAAACGGCAAGTATGTTTATGAAATAACTGTGTCAGAGGCACTTACTGTCAACGAAACTACTATTATCACCACACAGGAAGAGTTCAATAATGCCAAAACCGGTGATATTATCATGCCTGTTGAACCGCTTGACGTTTACACTGCAGGATATACAAGTATTGATTACAGAGAATATTTCCGACCGGATGGAAATTATTACCAAGGCAGTGGCTCCGGCAGTTCTGTTTCTTCCGAGGCTGAATATTCATATACAATATTACCATCACTTTCCATCACCAGAAACGGAACCCATGAAGCATATCCGGTAAATGTCGGAAAGCATGAGAATGATGAAGACTACACCCTTGAAGAGGACAAGGGCAATGCATGGCTTATCACCAGAAGCTATGTATCGCAGGATTATGGTTATTATGCATCACTTGAATTGGAAGGCTTTAATTTAGAGCTTGCCGATTATCAGTTTACTTGGGCTGCCGATGACAGGACTGCAACCGTTTCCTTCGACAACGCTGCCCCCATTGATGCAGATATGTCACGTGTAGAAGAGCCGGATAATCAGCAGTGGGTATACTCCGCAAGCTCCGATTATAAGAATGTAACCTATATTGAAACAAGAAATGTAAATAAATTCACCGTTAAATGGGTCGATGCTGACGGCACACCAATTGAAACAGATGAAAATGTTCTTTACGGAACAGCTCCCGAATATAACGCCGACGAACCCGAAAAGGATGAATTTACGATCGCCTATACATTCACCGGTTGGACTGACGGCAAAAACACCTATGCTTCGGACGCTCTGCCGAATGTAACCGATGACGTGACCTACACCGCAGTATATGAATCTGAAAGAAAGCCAATTGTCGCCGGTCACTCGATCACACTTGAAGGCGATATAGGAGTTAATTTCTACCTGAGATTGACCGAAGAAGAAGCCGCCGAAACAGAGGTATCATTTGCATGGAACGGCAGTTCTATTGAAGAAGCCGAATTAATTTATGACAGCACTACAGGCTTCTACAAAGCAACCTGCCCCGTTGCCGTAGCAGAAATGACCTGCCCGATCACCGCAACTATTACCGTAGAGGGTCAGGATCAGGCAACTACAGATATCTATTCCGTAAGAGATTACGCAGACGTAATTCTCTCGGAAGATTACAGAAACAGCTACAAAGGAAGAGGTGCCAGGTCATACGAGAACCTCGAAAACCTCGTCAAGACTATGCTTGACTACGGTGCAAAGGCACAGAACAAGTTTAAGGTGAACACTGACAAACTTGCAAATGAAGGTATTGACTACACTATGCAGCCGATAACCGCCTCTGCTATCCCCTCACAGATGGACAATTTCCAAAAAGCCAATCTCGCACAGTACGGTCTGAAATACTACGGTACATCAATCGTTTTCCTCTCAAAGAGCACTCTCAGACACTACTTCCAAGTGACCAATGCAGATAAGTTCAATGAGATAAAGGACAGCATAACCTTTGACGAAAAGGACGCCACTGCTCCAAAACAGGCAAAGATCGGAGAAAAATCAGGTTTGGTTTATTTCGATATGGTAAACATAAGTGCAGACAACATCGGCACCCCCTATGCACTCACCATCGGAAACACCTCCCTGAAATATGCAGTCCTCGACTACCTAAGGACAATGATCGCAAGCAAATCCTTCTCCAAAACCGACAAAGACCTAGCCACAGCCACCTACTGGTACAACCAAGCCGCAAACACCTTCTTCCAATATGCAGTAAACTGATTTGGTGAAGCTGTTATCAAAACGTAAATAACCCACCCCCTGCACCAACCTTATGGAAGGTGCAGGGGGTGTTCTGTTTTTATAAAATCGGATGTGTTTTATCCTGAATCCATGAAGCTTCCGCAAAATCCCCAAGAATAACGAGGAGCAACTTTACAGTTTAGAAAGCTGTAAAGTTGCTCCGTTGTTGTTTTTATGGACGGTGTATGATTGTATACAGATGCAAAAAACAAACCTGGGTTAGAAGGCTGACCGGTATGTAGATGAAGCTTGTATTGATTCCCTATGGGAAAGGTAAAGAGAGTATCAGTATTACGCATTTCTTGTCTGGCTGGTGTATCAATTCCCTATGGGAAAGGTAAAGAACAGTATTTTGTACTGTATTTTAAGTATACACCATAGATATAGATTTGTCAACTGTTTTTTTGGATTTTTATTACTGTATTTTTAGTTGATTTTAGTTTTTACTTTACTCAAATCGGCAGATTGATTGAAATAGCAGGTTATTTCATAGTTTAGGGTATGGGTTGACTAAATTCTTATTGTTCATATTGTATTTGAAAATAGAAACCAATCGAAAGTAAGCGTAAAATAATCCCCCGTCTTCCAAGATATTGATGATTTGTGTATAAT
>CACYCD010000084.1 GCA_902772755.1 uncultured Ruminococcus sp. | reverse complement strand
GTATTTTTCACGTCAGTTTTCAAAGCGTGCAGAGGAGATAGAAGTCGCAGAAGAAAAGAAAAATTACACTGCCCTGTCAGAGATATTTGCAGAGTATGTTTCTTTGCAGAACAACAGAAAGATGATAGGGCGTTTTGACCCAACGGGTGCCTACCGTTTTTATTCGCCCATATTGATAGAGCTAAAGCCCAAGTGGTTCGGTCTGCTGCTGCTGACCCTCTTTCACACGGGCAGGATCGCTGTGGCGAAGAGATTTATAGATGTATACAGGCACAGCAGGGGAGAGCTTCTTCCGTCTTATGAGGAGCTGAACAATGATATTTTGAAATTCAGACAAGCTGTTTCTGCGTTTGCCCTTGGCAGGGCAGATGAGGCAGTACCGCTGATAGATGAGCTGTACCGAAAATTCCCCGACAGCTTTGGAGTTATCAGCCTGCAGATCTGCCGATATACACGGCTTGAAAATATAGAGGACAACAAGGACAAGGTAAAAGCACTGGCTGAACACGGGCTGGAGCTGTTCCCGGGAAATCCCGATTTTGAAAAATATCTTATGGATACGGAGTTTTCGGAAAACAGGGAGCAGGTGCTTCTGGAATACGTCTACGCCTATTCCGATATGCCTAACGGCTTTATGCGGCTTGATATCGCAGATGCCGTCAGAGATAATATAAACGTGTTCTTTGACTACTTTGACAGAAATTTGACGGAAACTTATATCAGTGAGGACCTTGAAGAGGACGAGGTGAAGTCGGAACAGGTCTTTGATGATATGGTCATCATTGGCAAGCCGAAGGCTGACAAGACTCGCTACATAGTCATCGAGCTTATAGACAAGCTGATAGAGATAGTCCCCGATAGTGCCATGCTCTATGACAAAAAGCTGGAGCTTATTGAAAAGATAGCAGTTTCCACACCCGACCCGATAAAAAGAGCGGAGCTGGAATATCTGCTCACAAAGAGCATCAGGAAGATCTGGAAGAGGTATTATACCAAGTTCAAAGAGGGAGCCTATCCCGAAATAAGAGATGTTGTGCATCAAAGATTTAATCAGTCATACGAAAAGATCACCGGCAGTGACCTTATCACCCGACTGACGAGGTTTTTCTACGACAACAGCGAATTTGAAGCGAACGTCAAGCTGTTGGGTATAATTGATGAAAAGCTTGATGAAGCGGAGCCTGACGGCAGTGAGTATCTGTATTTGCTGGAGCTGAAAAGCCGAGTCCTCAACCGACTGGGCAAGAGCGATGACTCCAGACGGTGTATGCTGGAGTGTATCGAAAAAAGCGATATCCCCTATTTGAATCACCGTTTGGGTGTAAGGCTTAAAAATGAAGTCATAAGCATTTACATCAAGCTGTATTCGTCCTACAACAACCATTTTATACACAAAAATTTGGAGCTAAAGGGCTTGTCGGGGGAAGCCGCCTACAACAAGAGCCTTAAAAACAAGCAGCGGCTGATAAAATTTTACAAAAAACAAATTGACAATATCTATCCGAGCGTGCTGAGGGTGATTTCCTACCTTGTCAAGCTCAATGCACTTGACGGTGCAGATGCCGAGAGTATTGTCAAAAAGAATAAGATAGATGAAAATTCAAAATTCTCACTCAGGATAGTTACGGCTATCTGTCAGAATTTTGAAACAATGAACCTCTCACTGCTCTATGAGGAGTGCATAGAGGAGCTGGACGATGACAAGATATACAGAATGGTCCAGTGACAGGTATTATCCCAAAGGTAACAGGTATGTTGACTGAAAAGCAGGAGCATCTCTACACCTTGTATAAGGAAGTAGATGAAATTTGCAGAAAACACAATATCCGCTATCAGCTTGCAGGCGGTACTCTCATAGGTGCGGTGCGTCACAGGGGGTTTATACCGTGGGACGATGATATGGACATCACCATGACCCGCAATAACTGGGAGAGGTTTGTCGAGGTCTGCCGAACTGAGCTTCCGCCCGAAAGAGTGCTGGAGTGTCAGGAGCTGAATCACGGCTTTCACAACGTTATCGCACGCTACACCGACAAGACCACCTCGGCGGTGCATTCCACTCAGGTGCTGTTTGACGATGCCGCCGGCGATATGATAGACATCATCTGCTATGACTACCTGCCCGACAACGGAAAATCTTGGAAACAGTACACCAAGGATATTACGCTCTACAGTGATCTTATCAATCCCTGCATAGTCTACTCCTACCGCTTCTGCTGTAATATGTTCAGATACGGCTGGTACAGGCTGAAAATGCGTATATACGGCAGGGATAAGGTTCTGGACGACCTGCAAAAAAAGATGTTCAGCTATAAGGAGGAGGACTGTCCCTACCTCGTTCTCAGGTGGGGAGGCACACCGCTTATCTTTGAAAAAAGGATATTCGGAAACAGCTCCGTTGAGATACCGTTTGAGGACACGATGGGCGAAGCCCCCGATTCCATCAGCGATTACATTGTGGAGCATTATGAGGACGAATGGATGTTCGTTCCGCCGGCTACCGAGCAGAGCGGTCACAACTCCATATTTTCACTTGATACCGATTACAAGGTGATAAGAAAAGAAATATCACAGCTCATTGACCCCAAGAAGGAGATGAAGCACTTCCTCAGAAAAAAAGCTTTCGTAATGCCGATAATGGCACCGTGGCTGGTGATGAAAAACAGTGCCATCTACCTCGACAGGGTGAAGCAGAGCAAGTACTTCAACGGGATATTTGAGCAAAACAAGGAAAAGATAGATAACGCATTTGCGGAAAACCGTTTTGATATTTTGGATGAGCTGTTCAGCGAGTTCAAATCTATTCAGTTCAACAAGTATTATTTCGGCAGGGACAACTACGATGATGTCTACAAATACCGACACCCTGTTGTCATAAAAATTAGTAGTGACCTTGCGGACAAGCTGACGCTGACGCTGTTCAACCGCAATGCCATTTCAAAGGCAGACAGGCTTATAAATGTTTACCGTCAGCGTAAATGCTCAACTCCGTTTATGGACGAGATACAGTCTGATATTTTCACGTTCAGGCGTGGCGTACACGCTCTGAGCGAGGGAGATGC
>CACYCD010000083.1 GCA_902772755.1 uncultured Ruminococcus sp. | reverse complement strand
GCGTCAAACGGTCTTGCAATACGTCAGTATTACTGCACCCGTTTTCCTTGTTCTCGGAAAAATTATGCTCGTAAATCTGCACACTCCAAGATACTAAACAGGCTCTTAGTCAAACTCCACCGCTCCGTCCTCCAGTCGGTAGACAGCACCTATGACCTTCAAGCCGTGCTCCTCTTCCTTAGTTATGGCAAGGCTGTTTTCGATCACTGATATGCTGTGGCGGACGTTCAGCCAACAGGCTTTCTCCTCGTCCTTCTCGTCACCAATGGCAAGACGTATCTCGTCTGTAATAAATTTGATATAGCCGTCAGGGTCGTGATTTACGGCGGCATCGACTGCACCGCAGTGGTTGTGACCCATAACCACTATCAGCTTTACGCCGAGATGTGAAGCGGCATACTCCACCGAGCCAAGCTGGTGGTCGTCCATCACATTGCCTGCCACACGAATGACAAACAGCTCACCTATCCCTGCACTGAACACGCTTTCAGGGATAACACGTGAATCGGAACAGGTTATCACTATCGCATACGGGTGCTGACCGTTTTGACAGGTATCTGCTCTCTTTTCGGGAGAGATATCTCCGCAGCCGAGCTTGCTCTGCAGATATTTTTTATTTCCGATTTTCAATTTTTCAAGTGCTTCATCGGCACTCACTGAGATCATATTGTTATGTGACATTTCATCTCACCTTATTTCTTAACACATTCGTTTACCCAGTTCAAAAAGTTTTCTGTGCTGGTTCCCGTGCGTTCGGCTTCCGTGTGCTCCTGAGCCCATACGGTTTCAAAGTCAACATCAACACCCTCACAGCCTTCAAGTGCAAGTGCAAGGTTGATCTCCGTAGTAAGCGAGGTAGAGGGCTGTTTTATGCCGGTGCGGATTCGCCAGTGCTTGGCAATGGTGGATTTGCCGTGACCCTCACGGCTGTTCATAAGATAGTAGAGCGGTGAATACATATTCAAACGCTGTTCAACGGTATTGCCGAAAGTATCCTTCTTGGTGAAATCCGCCTTATATTCGTCAGCATACTTGCTGTTGAGCTTGTCCAACACATCGGCAAGGAGCTTGTCAAAGTGAGAGCTTTTTCCGTCGCCGTAGCCGAACAGCTTATCTCCGCTTTGCTCGTTGGTATGCGGCGGATCAAATGCAACAAGGGACTCAGAGGCTATTTTACAGGTCTTGGCAAAATCCGCAATGCTCGTAATAGTTGCGGTGTTACTGTCCTTGTCGTAGGTTATCCAATTTCTGTCCTTGTTCAGCTCGTCGATACAGCTTTGAGCGGTATATTTTTCGGTAAACGGAGTATCGGAAAGATAGTTGTTGAGCGACCTCTCGATAACATTCTTCACATAGTCGTAGTATGTACCTGCCTGATAAATACCCTCCTCCGATTCTTCGAGAGTCAGAGCGTTGCCGTCCTTATCGGTGAAGCCTGCTTTGTTAACATATTCGGCATAAGCTTTTGCCAGCTCATCGGAGATCGCCTGCTCCTCTGCGGAACGCTTGGGACGTGTACAGCCCATCATCCACTCATATTCCGCATTGGCAGTGTCAAGGCTTGTTATGGGACACCAGCTCATTATGCCTGACACGGCATCCGAAACACCCTGCACCGCACCGATAGCATCAAGGTAGGGGGCGTACAGCTCGCTGTCACCCGATGCACCCACAACTGCAGCCTGAGCACCGCCACCGCTCATTCCGTGAACAAAGATACTCTCGGCGTCACCGGCAAGGACATCGTCACAGTAGCGGATATAGCGGATAGCCGCTTTGAGGTCGGTAACTCCTGCCGGAGCACCCTCGTTCGCACCACGACAGCCGGGATAAACCAATACACAGCCCTGAGAAGCATATTCACTTGCCAACGGCATAAATGCCTCACACACGGGAGGAAGCTCAGAGGCTGCGTAGTAGGGAGTGTTTACGGGCATAAGGATAGGAGCAGTGGACGAAGTATAGCCGTTAAGCTCGGCTTTTTCGTTGAGCTTGCAGGTGTAGGTGTTGTCGCCGTTGTCGGTAGCGTCCATATATGCCCCGGGAACAAACAGCATAAGCTGCTCATAATGCTCATCTGCCGGAGCTTCACAATAGACTATCCCTCCCTGACAGTAGATATCACAGTCCGCATTATACTCCCATTTTGTCATATCTATCTTAGGAAGGTTCGTTTTAGGCGTTGGCTTAGTTGTTGAGGTCTGTACGGTCGATCCCTCATTCTTTCCGCTGTCGGAGCCGCCGCACCCCGAAGCAAACCCCAAAATACACAGGGTCAGGATAATTGATGATACTCTTTTGAACATAGCTTGATTCTCCTTTGTCAACAAATAATCTTTACTCAAACTTCCCACACCAAAATTTTCACCTAATCCCCAAAATCCAAATAAAATCGTAAAAAATATGGCATAGCACCTCGGAATGTGGTATAATTATACTGAACCAACAACCACGGGAGGGCTATGCCATG
>CACYCD010000082.1 GCA_902772755.1 uncultured Ruminococcus sp. | reverse complement strand
TTTTGATATCAAAACCTGTATTTCTTTTTGAGTAACGCTCATATCTGTCTATGGGGACATTTTCATAACTCAAAATATCTCTGTTGATATTTCTGCGTTTTGTTTTTTTAGGTGAATCAGCATCAATTTGTGCTTTTGTTGAGACAGGATTTGTTTCTTTGTCGTCAAGTCCGTGCTTACCCATATCTTATCCTCTAATAAAATACCTTATCAAGATACAGCCCCTGCGGAGGTGCTGTTACTCCCTGATGATTTCTGTTTCTCTGTTCAAATAGCTTCGGGATACCATCGGCAGGGATCTTGCCCTGCTGTATCTTTAGCAGAGTACCTACCATTATCCTCACCATATTGTAGAGAAAGCCGTCGGCTTCCACCGACATAAGTATCAAATTTTCGTTTCTTTCTACTGTGAAGGATTTTACTGTCCTCTCCATATTATCGGCTTTTCGGTTGTCAAAGGTACAGAAGGACGTAAAATCGTGTTTTCCTATAAAATCTTTTGAAGCCTTGTCCAGCAGACCTTCATCTATATTCCAGCGGTAATGCAGGGCATACTTTTCCAGAAATGGATTTCTGACACTGCTGTTCCAAATCTTATAAACATATCTTTTACCCTTGCAGTCATAGCGTGCGTGAAACTCCAGCGGAACTTCAACACAATCGAGAACTGCTACCGAAAGCGGAAGAAAATTATTGAGTGCTCCCTTCAGACGTTCGGCAGGTATCCTATGCTCTGTTTTCATACTGATGCAGAACATATTGGCATGTACTCCGCTGTCAGTCCTTGAACAAGCCTTGATATCAGGCTGTTCACCGAGTATCTTGTACAGAGCAGTCTGAAAAACCTCCTGCACGGTAATGGCATTATTCTGTATCTGCCAGCCGTGAAAATGACTTCCGTCAAAAGTAATTGTAATTAAAAAATTTCTCATCTTACAGTATGTGCTATAAAAATATCAAAAATTATCAAAAGTGTCAAGGAAAATATAAATACCACGATCCCCATGATGTCACGGGAATGTATACTTAATACTTTCATTCGTGTTCTGCCCTTGCCTCCGTTGTAACAGCGACACTCCATAGCCATCGCAAGATCCATCGCCCTCTGTATAGCGGATACAAACAGAGGAATAAGTATAGGTATAAGTGCCTTCACCCGCTGAAGGACTCCTCCGCTTTCAAGGTCTGCCCCACGTGCTTTTTGTGCCATCATTATTTTGTCTGTCTCTTCAAGCAGAGTGGGTACAAAACGCAGGGCAATAGTCATCATCATCGCAATGGAATGTACATTTATGTGAAATACTTTCAGCGGCTTCATCAGCCGTTCAATAGCATCGGTCAGATCTGTTGGAGTTGTGGTAAATGTCAGCACTGCTGACGAAATGATGAGGCACAGTATCCTTACCACGATAAAAGCAGAGTTGTTTAGTGCCGATCTGGTTATTTTGATGAACACCCACTCAAAAATCACCTCTCCGTGTCCGTAAAAGAGATTCAGAACAGAGGTAATCAAAATAACAGCAAACACAGCTTTCATACTTTTCATATATTGACGAAAGGGAATCTTGCTGAGAAAAATGCACAAAACAGCAAATACAAGCGGAACGGAGAGTGCATAAAAGTTGAATGTGCAAAATGTAGAAATAATATACGCAAAAAGCAAAACCAGCTTGACCCTTGGATCCAGTCTGTGTATTACGCTGTCTGAGGGAATGTATTGACCGAAGGTGATATCTCTCATTGGATATACCCCCTTTTATCCAAAAGCTTTGATATCTCAAAATAAGCCTGTTCCACTGTCAAAATATCCGCAGGAAGCTCTATTCCATTAGCTCTGAGCTTTTGAACAATTGAAGTAATCTGAGGAACACGCAAGCCCATTTCCGACAATTTTTCTCCCTGAGAAAAAACTTCTTTAGCTGTTCCCAACATTTCACATCTGCCCTTATTCATAACAAGTATCCTGTCGGCATAACGAGCAATATCCTCCATTGAATGTGACACCAGCACGATGGTGTTTGACTTGGCTTTATGATAAGTATTGATCTGACGTAAAAGCCTGTCCCTGCCCTGTGGGTCAAGCCCTGCGGTCGGCTCATCGAGAATAAGGACATCAGGTGTCATAGCGATTATACCCGATATCGCAGCACGGCGTTTTTCTCCGCCTGAAAGCTCAAACGGGGATTTATCAAACAATATCTCATTAAGACCGGTAAAACGTGCTGCATCACGGATACAGCTGTCAAGCTCTGTTCCGGTTATACCCTTGTTTATGGGACCAAATGCAATATCCTTGTATACGGTTTCTTCAAAAAGCTGATACTCAGGATACTGGAATACCATACCTACCTTAAAGCGAACCTCACGCAGCTTCTTTTTATCAGCGTGTATATCTTTGCCGTTGAGAAAGATTTTCCCCTGTGTCGGTTTTATCAGACCGTTGAGCATTTGAACAAGTGAGCTTTTTCCGCTGCCCGTGTGCCCAATTATTCCCAGAAACTCACCCTCATAGATATCTATATTGAGGTCATCAACTGCCTTTTTTTCAAAAGGAGTTTTCAGTCCGTAGGTCAAGGACAGATTTTCCGTGTGGATAATTGTTTTCATGACAGCACTCCCATCAGAATTTTTACACATTCATCTTCATTCAGCGGAAGTGAGTCTGTATCTATTACACCTTTTTTTGAAAGCAAATAACAAAGCTCTGTAGCCTGCGGAACATCAAGTGAATGTTTTTTCAGCAGTTCTACCTTGGCAAAAACCTCTTGGGGTGTTCCATCTGTCAGCACACTGCCACTTTCCATAACTATGACCCTGTCTGCACGTACAGCTTCTTCCATATAGTGAGTTATCAAAATCACTGTTATCCCGTTTTCTTTGTTCAGCTTTTCTATTGTGCTCATTACCTCGGCTCTGCCACGGGGATCAAGCATAGCAGTAGGCTCGTCAAGAACTATGCACTTTGGCTTCATAGCTATAATGCCTGCAATTGCGATCCTCTGCTTTTGACCTCCGCTGAGCTTGTGAGGGGCAAAGCTACGGTATTCAAGCATATCCACCGCATTAAGGGCATATTCCACTCTCGCCCTGATCTCCTCGGGCGGAAAGCCAAGATTTTCGGGACCGAAGGCAACGTCCTCTTCAACAATAGACGCAACAAGCTGATTATCGGGGTTTTGCAGAACAAGACCCACTGTGCTTCTTATATCAAAGGTCCTGTTTTCGTCAAGTGTGGAGATCCCGTCAACAATGACCTTGCCACCTGTGGGAAGCAGGATAGCATTAAAGTGTTTTGCCAGGGTGCTTTTGCCACAGCCGTTGTGACCCAAAACCGCAACAAATTCACCCTGTTTTATGCTTAGCTCCAAATGCTTCAAGACATCATTTACAAGCAGATCGTCCTCACTGTTGTAATGAAAGGTTAAATTTTCAACTGAAATGAAACTCATAGCCTCTCCATTTCTACGTCTATGAATTTTTTTCCCAAATAGCTGTTGAACCGCACGGCAGGACAAGTCCGTTAGCAGTAGCCCTGAGACCTATCTCATCGGAGGATACCTTTCCGCCGAACATAGGCTTCAGCACTGCACCCAGCATATATTCCATAACACCTGCGGAAAGACCTGTGCTGTAGGAATTTAGTATGAAGAATGTGGGAGCTTTGGCAAGCACTCCCGAGCATAATTCTATCAAAGAATATAGATTATCCTCTAATTTCCACACTTCACCCGAGGGACCTCTGCCGTATGACGGAGGATCCATAATAATTCCATCGTACTTATTGCCTCTGCGGATCTCTCTTTCTACAAATTTTATGCAGTCATCTACAAGCCAGCGGACTGGCTTATCCTGTATACCGCTGGTGACAGCGTTCTCCTTTGCCCACAGCACCATACCCTTTGAGGCGTCCACATGGCAGACAGTGGCACCCGCTTTCATACACGAGAGGGTGGCACAGCCGGTATAGCCGAACAGGTTGAGTATATTCAGCGGTTTGTCTGAGGTCTCTATCTTTTTTCTTGCATAGTCCCAGTTGACTGCCTGTTCGGGGAATATGCCTGTATGCTTAAAACCCATCGTTTTTACGTTGAATTTCAGATCTCTGTAGTTTATGCTCCACTGCTTGGGGATTTTTTTATAGACCTTCCACTCACCGCCGCCCCTATTGCTGCGAAAATATTTTGCATGTGCCTGCTTCCACAGCGGATGCAGTCGTTTTGTTTTCCATATTATCTGGGGATCGGGTCTTATCAGAATGACCTCTCCCCAACGCTCAAGCTTCTCACCGTCTGAGCAGTCAAGAAGCTCATAATCACGCCAATTATCTGCAACTCTCATTATCCGAGTCTATCCTTTACAACAGAAGCTGCTTCTTCGGCAAGGTGAGAAATCTCCTCGTAATTTTCACCTTCAAGCATTACTCTGACAAGCGGTTCAGTGCCTGACACTCTGACAAGTATCCTGCCTCTGCTGTCGAGATATTTGTTTATCCGCTTGATCTCTTCTTTTATATGTCTATCGGTGTAGAACTTCGGCTTCATCTCATTTGAGATCTTGACATTTAAAAGTACCTGCGGATAACGCTTCATTATAGATGCAAGCTCCGAGAGTGACTTGCCTGTTCTCTTCATAATATCAAGCAGCTGTACGGCAGTCAGCTGTCCGTCACCTGTGGTAGCAAAATCCGAAAAAATGATGTGACCGCTCTGCTCACCGCCGATGTTGTAGCCACTGAGGTTCATCTCTTCAAGTACATACCTGTCGCCTACCTTGGTTGCTTCAAATCTAAGACCGTTTTCGTCACAGAATTTATTAAAGCCCATATTCGTCATAACCGTGCCTACAACGGCATTTCCTCTTAATACTCCACGCTCCTTCATATCCTTGGCACAAATAGCAATGAGGAAATCTCCGTCAACCAAGTTGCCGTTTTCGTCAACGGCAAGACATCTGTCTGCATCGCCGTCAAAGGCAAGACCTGCTTTGAGCTTGTTCTTTTTAACATACTCCATCAGGTTTTCCATGTGGGTAGAACCGCAGTCGGCATTGATGTTCACACCGTCAGGCTCCGCCGAGAGGATATGTACCTTGGCACCTAACTCGGTAAACAGCTTCTCCGCTGTCTTGGAAGCAGAGCCGTTTGAGCAGTCAAGAGCTATTTCCATACCCGACAGATCGCCGTCTATGGTTTTTTTGATGTGTTCAATATACAGAGAAACGGCTTCCGAGCTGTATGAAGTCCTGCCTATATCGCCGTCATAGGAGAGCTTTACCGTATGTGCACGGTCAAGCACGATATCTTCTATCTTTTCTTCTATTTCATCGGGTAGCTTGTAGCCGTCCTCGTTGAAGAGCTTTATCCCGTTGAACTCAAAGGGATTATGTGAAGCGGAGATCATTACACCTGCATCGGCATTGAATTGTTTTACCAAAAATGCAACTGCAGGAGTAGGTACAACTCCCAGAATAATTACATTTGCACCGACAGATGTCAGACCTGCCGACAGAGCATTTTCCAGCATATCACCCGATACACGGGTATCTTTTCCTATTACAAAGGTAGGGTGCTTTACGTCCTCACTTGTGAGAACCATAGCAGCTGCCCTGCCGATCGCAAGTGCAAGGTCAACCGTTATTTCTTTATTGGCAATACCTCTGGCACCGTCAGTTCCGAATAATCTTCCCATTTTTATTACCTCTCATCAATTATCAAATAAGTTTGGCTGAACAGCCGTGGAATTTGTACCCTTGAAGTCAAATCCCAGATGCCTATAGCCCTCTGCCGTGACGCATCTGCCTCTCGGAGTTCTCTGTAAAAAGCCTATCTGCATAAGGTAAGGCTCATAGACATCTTCTATTGTCACGGATTCTTCACCGATCGCCGCAGCCAGAGTTTCCAGACCTACGGGACCGCCGTTGTAGAAGCGTATCATTGCCTCCAGCATTCGCCTGTCGTTCCTGTCCAGCCCCAGCTCGTCGATCTCCATTTTATCCAAAGCAAGTCTTGCTATATCAAGTGACACAAAGCCGTTGTTGAGAACCTGTGCAAAATCTCTCACACGCTTTAATAAGCGGTTGGCGATTCTCGGAGTTCCCCTTGAACGTGAGGCAAGCTCCAACGCTCCCTCATTGTCGATCTTTATATTCAAAATATCCGCTGAACGGGTGATTATGGTTGAAAGCTCTTCCGGAGAATAAAGCTCAAGTCTTAAAATCACACCGAATCTATCCCTAAGCGGTGCGGTGAGCTGTCCTGCCCTTGTGGTGGCACCCACCAGTGTGAATTTTGACAGCGGTAAATGATATGATGCTGCCATCTGTCCCTTGCCTGTGATTATATCTATGGCAAAATCTTCCATTGCAGGATAGAGGATCTCCTCCACACTGCGGTTAAGCCGATGTATCTCATCAATAAACAGCACGTCACCGTCATTGAGATTTGTGAGTATCGCCGCAAGATCGCCCGGTTTTTCAATTGCAGGACCCGAGGTTATCCTGATATTCACTCCCAGCTCATTAGCTATTATCTGTGAAAGTGTGGTCTTGCCCAAGCCCGGAGGACCGTACAGCAACACGTGGTCGAGGCTTTCGCCACGCTGTTTTGCGGCTTCTATGTATATTTTTAAATTTTCCTTGACCTTATCCTGTCCTATATATTCACTCAAGGTTTTAGGTCTTAACGGATTGTCGGTATCCATTTCTATCCTGTCCTCGGGAATTTCATTGGTATCGACTAATCTGTTTTCAAAATCAAAATCCTGCTCGTAATCCATCTTATTTTCCCAACTTCTTCAAGGTTTCGGCTATCATCTGTTCAACCGTCAAACCGCCGTCAAGCTTATTGAGGATAGGCGTTACATCGGCAGAGCTGAATCCAAGCACTGCCAAAGCCTGAACAGCTTTTGAAACATTTCCGCTGTCGGCGGAAATATCCCCATTGTCATTAGCAGCGGACTCATCTGCTTCTATTCCCTTGAATTTATCCTTTAGCTCAAGAGCGATACGCTGAGCCATCTTGGGTCCGACACCGTTTGCCTGTGTGATTTTTTTCCATTCGCCTGAAACTACGGCTACTGCTATCTGTTCGGGTGTAAGGACAGACAGTATTGAAATAGCAACCTTGGGCCCCACTCCGCTTACATTTATCAACAGCTTGTAGGTATCCAGCTCACGCAGGGTCGAAAATCCAAACAGCTCCATAGCGTCCTCTCTTACAGAGAGATATGTATAAAGTGTGACCTCAGTGCCGAGCTTTATATCCTTTAGGGTATTTCCCGTTGTCCTGCACAAAAAACCCACTCCCGAGCATTCAATGACAGCGGTATTCTGCTCCGTATGAATGAGAGTTCCACGTACCGAATATATCATTAACTTATTCCCTTTTCAATCAAAAATCTTCTGGTATCAGATCCCACAGAATGTATATGGGTTATGGCTATTGCCAGAGCGTCCGCCGTATCATCGGGTTTTGGTGTTTCCTTAAGATGAAGCAGGCGACGTGTCATTTCCATAACCTGAGGCTTATGTGCCTTTCCGTAGCCTGTAACGGCAACCTTTACCTGAAGCGGAGTGTATTCATACACAGGCACACCCAGCTTTGTTGCAGCCAATAGGATAACTCCCCGTGCCTCTGCGACCATAATGGCGGTTTTTGCATTTGTCTGAAAATACAGTCGTTCTATTGCGACAGCATCGGGTTTTGTCCTTCTTATAACAGAAACGGTATCATCATAAATTACAGATAGCCGTTTATTGAAATCCATATCCGAAGCTGTGATTATCGAACCGAATGATACGGGTGTGAATTTACTGCTATTATAGCTGATGACCCCATATCCGATAATAGCATAACCGGGGTCTATTCCCATAACGACCATAACCACCACCGCCTGTATCCAACATTCAATACATTATATCATAAATAAGATAGTATATCAACTGTTTTCCCTATGAGATTTTTTTAAAAATGTTTTAATCGGGTGTTTTTTGCAGTAATCCAGTTCGGCTTTCAGGTCATTAACGGTTTGTTCAAGACTTTTATAGTAATCAATTTCACTTTTGATCTCTGCAAGAATTTTTGACTGCTCTTCAAGCTGAGAACAGACAGCACTGTATTCGATTTCCGTTTTTTCTTTTTTGCATTTAAAGGTATCAATTTCTTTTTTGTATCGGTTCATAAGCTCATATTCCTCAGATGAAGGGTCACTTATCATTATTCCCTTTATAACCTTGCCAAACATTTTTTGCATATTTATTACTGCAGTGTCTATCTGTTCTTTACTTAGCTTTGTGCCGTCATCAAGCGAAAACTTTTTTCGAGTGGTATCGGGGATCAGAACTTCAAAAACAGGGATATTGTTTTTTCGGAAGAACTCAGCTTTTTCCTGTGAAACCTTGTGTGTGACGCAAACCTCGATCACAAAATTCTCATACCATTTATAGGGATACCTTCTCATCTCGGCTTGCTTCTGATGTCTGTCCAGTCTGTAATAAACATCTGCATAATATACATTTTCAAATTCAAACCGTTTTTCATTGCAGGAGTATTCGGGAATGATTTTCAAAAAATACTCCTGCCGAGTCCTGATATCAAGCAGATGCAAGTACTGCAGATTGGCTAATGCTTTTTTTGCAGCGTAATGAGTCAGTGACTCTCCCTCATCTCTAATGTTTGGAACGTTTGTTGCATTTGGAACAAAGGCAAAGAATGCAACTTTACCCTTTTGTCTGAATTTCGGAACTACTTCAAATCTTTCCTTGCTGTGTTCATCAACATAAAAAAATCTGTGATTGCGATATTCCTTATTAACAAATTCACGCAGATAAACAGCATCATACGCCGTGATATATTCAGCTCTGCCCGTATTCAAATTATATGCCAATGCCCGTGTTTTCATTATTCTATAATGTGATCCCTGATTTTTGAATACATATCCTCATTGAC
>CACYCD010000081.1 GCA_902772755.1 uncultured Ruminococcus sp. | reverse complement strand
TTCCGAAAGGAGGGTTTTTCATGCTGAGAACATATCAGCCTAAAAAGCTTCATAGAAAAAAAGAGCATGGCTTCAGAAAAAGAATGGCAACAAGAAACGGCCGCAAGGTATTGGCAAGAAGAAGAGCAAAGGGCAGAAAGCAGCTGACATACTGATAAGGTGCTGTGTGGATATTTTCTGCACAGCTCCCAAGCTGTTCATTTTGTGTCTGTGACAGCGGATACAAAATGAACAACTTTTCAGCCTTTATTTGATTGTGTCCTAAAGTACATTGACAGTGGTGACAGGTGTGGAGAATTTTCCTGCTTTATTGACATTAAAAGACAACAGAGATTTTCAAAGACTCTACCGCAGGGGTAAAAGCCTTGTTTCTCCTTGTGTTGTCACTTATGTACTCAAAAACAAACAGAGCGTTTCACGTTACGGGATAACTGCAAGTAAGAAAATCGGAAAAGCTGTCACCCGCAACAGAGCCAGGCGTGTTATCCGTGCCGCAGTGCTGGAGCTGAGTGCAGAGATACCGCTCGGGTTTGACCTTGTGTTTGTGGCAAGGGGCAAAACTCCGTATGTGAAAAGCTATGAAGTGAAAAAAGAGATAGAGGCTCACCTAAAAAAGCTCGGCGTCTTGGGCTGAGCGGAGGCGGTCAAGGGTACAAATTGAAAAATTTAATAATATCGGCAATCAGGTTTTATCAAAAAAATGTTTCTCCCCTAAGCAAGCCAAAGTGTAAGTACCACCCCACCTGCTCACAATACGGGATAGAGGCTATTGCAACTCACGGCGTATTTAAGGGTGTGTTGCTGACCGTATGGAGGATACTCAGGTGCAACCCGTTTTCTCACGGAGGCTATGACCCTGTACCGCAAAAAAATGAGAGCAAGAGGAGATAACCCTTTATGATGAATTTTTTTAACTTCTTCGGAAGTTTGTTCGGTTATTTGCTGTGGCCGATATTCTACCTAGTGCAGAATTACGGCATAGCAATTATCATTTTTGCTATCATTGCAAAAATATTACTTTTTCCGTTTTCCATCAAGCAGCAGAAGTCAATGGCAAAAAATGCCCGTATGCAGAAAAAGCAGAAGGAAATCCAGGAAAAATACAAGAACAACAGACAGAAAGCAAATGAGGAGATCCAGAAGCTTTATCAGAAAGAGGGCATAAATCCCTCCTCGGGCTGTACCACCAGCATTGTGCCTATGCTTGTAATGCTGGGAATTTTTTACAGTATTTCGGCTCCTCTTACAAATACCCTGCATCTTAATGCAGACCTGATAAGCAACGCCGTCACCTACTCACAGCACATTCCCGGTGCTATACCGACGGGTACGGCAAATACATATTATCAGCAAATACAGATACTCGACAACATCGGAGTTATTTCAAACTCTGAATTTTTCCGCAGCTGCTTTACAACGGCACAGCTCAGTGACATCACAATGCTGTCAAAGGGCTTTGAGCTGATTCCCGGCAGCGGCATAAGTATGCTTGAGACCCCCAGCACCTACGGATTTTTCGGTTCATGGTACACGCTTATCCCTGTACTGTGCTTTCTCTCATCTGTGGTCACTCAGTTTATCACAATGCGTGTAAACGGTACTCAGATGCAGGGCTGTATGATGGCTATGATCTTTGCACTGCCGTTATTCTCGGCTTACATTGCCTACTCAGTGCCTGCCGCAGTCGGCTTTTACTGGATATGCTCAACTCTGCTGGGTCTGGTGCAGTCAATCGTTATGAATAAGTTCTACAATCCCGTTACTATGGTAGCTGAGGAGGAGGCACGTCACGTTGCCCTGATGGAGCTTAACGAAGCTAAGGCTGAAAAGCTTTGATTTTCTATATCGGAAGGTGAAACAGTGATAAAAGAAGCTATAGGTTCGGGCGAAACAATAGAAGCAGCCCTTAAAAATGCCTGCGACGAGCTGGAGATAGACGTTGCAGAAGCCGGTGATTACGAAGTTATTCAGCAGCCGGAAAAGAAAAAACTCGGTCTTTTCGGCGGTAAGGAAGCCAAGGTCAAGGTCACTCTTGTTATCAAGGAATCCCCTGCCAAGGTTGCAGGCGATTACCTCAGAAGCGTGCTTGACGCTCTGGGACTGACTGAGGTAACTATTCAGACTGAGGAGTTTGACTCAGGCGTTAAGTTTATACTTGACGGTGATGACAGCGGTATCATAATAGGCAGAAGAGGCGACACCCTCAATGCCCTGCAGTACCTCACAAGTCTTGTTGCAAATCATGTTGACAACAGCTACTTCAAGGTTTCGATCGATATCGGCGACTATAGGGAAAAGAGACAAAAAACTCTTGAAGGTCTTGCAAGAAAGCTTGCCTTCAAGGCTGCAAAGACAGGTCAGAAAACCTCTCTTGAACCTATGAACCCCTACGAAAGACGTATTATCCACACCTCTGTTCAAAAGGTGAACGGTGCTATTTCTTGGAGTGAGGGCGAAAATATGAACCGCCATGTTGTGATAGGTCCCGACCCCGAGTTCAAGAGAAAGGGTAGAGGCAATTACGGCGGCAAAAACAAAAACAGCAGATACAACAACAGAGGCAGACGAGGAGGCTACAACAAAAGCTCTGACAACAAGGAGAAGCCTGCTTCGGCAAGAGAGCCTATCAATGAGGGCAGCCTCTACGGAAAGTTGTAACAGTATTACGGAGGCGGCTGCCTCCGTATTTTTTATGGTGATAATATGAGTACGATTGCTGCAATTTCCACCGCTCAGGGCGAGGGCGGAATAGGTGTTATCAGGATCAGCGGATCACGTTCCGCTGAAATAGCCGACAGGGTTTTCCACTCTATCAGCGGAAAAAAACTCCGTGAGCTGGAGGGCTACAGGGCTTTGTTCGGTCATATAGTAAATAACGGCGAAATAATAGATGAGGCTGTTGCCCTGCGGTTTAAAGCACCGCACAGCTTTACGGGTGAGGACGTGGTGGAGCTTTCCTGCCACGGCGGTGTTTACCTCACAAGGGAAGTGCTTTCGGCAGTGCTTTCGGCAGGTGCTTCCTTGGCTGAACCCGGCGAGTTTACCAAGCGTGCCTATCTAAACGGCAAGCTGGATCTGACAGAAGCCGAGGCGGTGATGGATCTGATCTCAGCCAAGTCGAGAAGCTCCGCACGTGCCGCCATGTACGTCAAGGAGGGAACTCTCTTCAAAAAAGCTCAGGCAGTCAAGGACAGCTTGCTCACCACTGCGGCTCACCTCTCCGCCTGGGCGGATTATCCCGAGGAGGATATTCCCGAGGTCAGCACCGGAGCGGTGCAGTCAGCTGTAGCTGATAGTCTTGATACTCTTGAAGCTCTGCTTGCGACCTACGATATGGGGCAGGCAGTCAAGGAGGGGATAGACACTGTGCTTGTAGGCAGACCCAACGCCGGCAAGTCCACGCTGATGAATCTGCTTTCGGGCAGAGAACGCTCTATAGTGACCGCCATAGAGGGTACTACCCGTGACGTCATTGAAGATACCGTGATCGTCGGGAACGTCATACTTCGTCTTTCCGATACGGCAGGAATACGTGAAACGGATAACGAGATCGAAAAAATCGGAGTTGATAAAACTCTGCAAAAGCTCACGGGTGCAGGGCTGGTGATAGCGGTTTTTGATTGCTCCGTACCGCTGAGTGATGAGGACATTTTTATACTGGAAAAAATCAAGGATCTCCCCTGTGTTGCCGTGATTAACAAGACTGACCTTGAACCACAGCTTGATACAGACTATATTACGGAAAGAATACAGAACTGTGTTTTTGTTTCCGCAAAGAATGATGAAAACACAGATGAGCTTAGAAGGCTCATTGAAAAGCTTGCCGGTACTAATGACTTTGACCCGAGTGCAGGCATAATCGCAAACGAACGTCAGAGGACTGCTGTGCAGAGTGCAGTAAAAACTCTTAAAGAAGCCAAAACCGCACTTGACCTCGGCTTTACTATGGACGCTGTGACAGTTTCAATTTCGGAAGCTATAGATCATTTAATGGAATTGACAGGAGAGAAAGCAGGAGAAGAAATAGTGGACAGAGTTTTCCACAACTTCTGTGTGGGTAAGTGATATGAGTTATAATGCAGGAAATTATGATGTTGCCGTTATCGGTGCAGGACACGCAGGAATAGAAGCAGCCCTCGCTTCCGCAAGACTGGGCTGTAGGACCATAATTTTTACCATAAATAATGATGCGGTGGGTAACTGCCCCTGCAATCCCTCGATAGGCGGTACAGCCAAGGGCCATCTTGTCAGAGAGATAGACGCCCTCGGCGGTGAGATGGGAAGAACAGCTGACGAGTGCTTCTTGCAGAGCAGAATGCTGAACCGAGGCAAGGGTCCGGCAGTTCACTCACTCAGAGCTCAGATAGACAGACGGCGTTATGCAGACACTATGAAGCACAAGCTGGAGCTTCAGGAAAACCTGATTTTAAGACAGGCTGAAATTACCAAGCTCGAAAGAGGCGACAGCGGAGAATGGCTGCTCACCACGGGTATGGACGCACTGTTCAGGGCGAAGGCTGTGGTCATTGCCACAGGAACTTATCTCGGCGGAAGGATATATGTGGGTGAGGTTTCTTACGAGAGCGGTCCCGATGGCATCTTTCCGGCTCGCTGTTTGGGTGAGAGCCTTAAAAAACTTGGGCTGTCACTCCGCAGATTCAAGACAGGCACGCCTGCCCGTGTGCTTAGAAGCTCTATAGATTTTACGGAGCTGGAGGTGCAGGAAGGTGACGAACCGCCCGTGCCGTTCAGCTATGACACCGAGAATATGGGGGACAACAAGGTAGTCTGCCACATAAGCTGGACAAATGAAAACACCAAAAAGATTATCCTTGACAATATTCACAGAAGCCCCCTCTACGCCGGCAAGATAGACGGCATAGGCCCGAGATACTGCCCCAGCATTGAGGATAAGATAGTCCGCTTTGCGGCGAAGGAAAGACATCAGCTCTTTATTGAGCCGTGCGGACTGAATACAGAGGAGATGTATTTGCAGGGAATGAGCTCGTCCCTCCCCGAAGAGGTGCAGATACAGTTTTACAAGAGCATCAAGGGTCTTGAAAATGTTGAGATAATGCGACCTGCCTATGCTATTGAATATGACTGCGTTGACCCTGTTCAGATGGACAGCACACTCGAATTCAGGGACTTCGCCGGCTTGTACGGAGCAGGGCAGTTCAACGGAAGCAGCGGCTATGAAGAAGCCGCCGCACAGGGGCTTATAGCCGGCATAAATGCAGCTCTTAAAATCAAGGGCAGAGAGCCGTTTATCCTCGACAGGGCTTCCTCCTACATTGGCACTCTGATTGACGACCTTGTTACAAAGGGTGTCAGCGACCCCTACCGTATGATGACGTCAAGAAGCGAATACAGGCTTATCCTTCGTCAGGATAATGCAGATGTAAGACTGACTCCGCTCGGCAGAGAGCTGGGGCTTATCTCCGACAGCAGATGGGAACGCTTCAATAAAAAATTACAGCTCAAAAATGAGGAGTACAAGCGGATCCGCTCCAAGGTATTTTCTCCCACAGATGAGCTTAACGAGATACTTGTTTCACGTGAAACATCTCCCGTCACCACGGGCGTTCGTATGATAGATCTTTTGAAGCGTCCGCAGATCGACTACAAGTGCCTGGAAAAGCTGGACGCCGACAGACCTAAGCTCGACAGCAATATCTTTGAGCAGGTGGAAATAGAGATAAAGTACGAGGGCTATATCCAAAAACAGCTTGAACAGGTGGAGCGTATGCGAAAGCTGGAGAAGAAGCTCCTACCGCACGAGATAGACTACACGCAGATATCGGGGCTGAGGCTTGAAGCACAGGAAAAACTGAACAAGGTTCGTCCGCAGAACATAGGTCAGGCATCGAGGATAAGCGGAGTTTCCCCTGCCGACATCTCCGTACTGCTGATATGGCTGAGAGGTTGATTATGATAAACACACTGACTGACCTGCTTCAAGAAAAAAATATCTTGCTTACCGATATTCAGAAAAATCAGTTTCAGAGATATTTCGAGCTGCTGATCGAGTGGAACGAAAAGATGAATCTCACGGCTATCACCGATCCGCAGGAGGTCGCACTAAAGCACTTTTATGACAGTGCCACTCTGCTTATGTATGCAGACCTCCCGAAAAATTCATCGGTGATAGATGTAGGCACGGGTGCAGGCTTCCCCTCCGTTCCTATACGGATAATTCGCCCCGACATACGGCTCACTCTGCTTGACAGCCTGAACAAACGGCTGGGCTTCCTCCGTGAGGTCTGCACACAGCTTGACATTGATGCGGAGCTTATACACAGGCGTGCCGAGGACGGTGGCAGAGATACGGCTCTGCGTGACAGCTTTGATTTTGCGGTTTCAAGAGCGGTCGCAAATATGAACACCCTCTGCGAGTACTGTATGCCCTACGTAAAAACGGGCGGGTCGTTTATCGCTATGAAGGGCAAAAACGGCAGATCGGAGTATGAAAACGCTCTGACCGCCGTAAACCTCCTTGGAGGAAAACTGAAAAATATCAGTGAGTTCACACTGCCGAACGGTGACGAGAGAGTTATAATAGAAATAAGAAAACTCCGCTCCACCCCAAAGCAGTATCCCCGTCAGGGTGCAAAAATAAAAAATTCACCGTTATAATAATCAGAGGAGGTACACGTCGTATCTCCTCTTTTTTGCCGACAGCTTTTTTCAATAAGCGGCAAAACATTATAAAATATTCTTACACGGTTTGACAGGATATTCGGCATAAAAGTAGTATCATATAGTCACAGGGAAAACAAAGGAATGATACGAATGAGGATACTGCCCAACAAAGAAACCAAAGTAGTATATATTCCTGCAATAAAGATCAGACCATACAAGACCCGCCCGAGAAGAAGCTTTGACGAACAACAGCTGATAAGCCTCTCTCAGTCAATTGCAAAATACGGACTGCTTCAACCCTTGACAGTCCGCAGAGCCAAAAACGGTGAATTTGAATTGATAGCAGGGGAACGCAGACTGCGTGCAAGTGTAATGGCAGGCTATAAGAAAATTCCCTGCATCGTGATAAAATGCTCCGACAAAGACTGTGCAGTCCTCGCTTTGACAGAAAATTTACAGCGTACCTACCTTGGATTTTTTGAGGAGGCTAAGTGCATAAGCCGACTTATCAAAAAATTCGGATTTTCACAGGATGAAGCGGCACGTGAGTTAGGCGTAAGCCTGACCTACGCAGCCGATAAGCTCCGCCTGTTAAGACTATCACTTGAAGAACAGGACTGGATAACTCAGGCAGGACTTACTGAATGCCATGCAAGGGCACTCCTGAAAATCAGCAACGAGGATCTGAGAAAATCCGCCCTGTCATATATCATAGCCGAGGAATCGGGGATCAAGGAGTCGGAGCATTATATCACCGAGCTGACACAAACGGGAAAACACGGACAGAAGCGAAATAAAGAGCCGAAGCTCGTTGTTACCGATGTCAGGATATTTGTAAACACCATCAGCCGTGCAGTAGATACCATGCGTGCCTGTGGCATAGATGCCGAGAGCCATCGTCAGGAAACAGCAGACTACATAGAATACACGGTGAAGATCCCCAAGAGCAAGGTCCGCATTGTGGACAAGGCTATTTAAAATGCTTTCTCCTTAGGAGGGGGCAATCCCCTCCGATCCACTCATACCCATTTCCTTATCTGAACCCCTTGTCAAAAGGTCATACACTTCGGTGTGTGACCTTTTGGCATTGTTTCACGTGAAACAATAGCTTACAGCAAAAAATAAAGAAAAGATATTGATTATTATACCCGAATGCTTTATAATAAATAAGAAACAAGAAAAAGGAATGAAATGAATGACAAAAGTAATTGCAGTAGCAAACCAAAAGGGTGGTGTCGGAAAAACCACCACGGCGGTAAACCTTGCAGCCTCGCTTGGTTTGTACGACAAAAATGTACTGCTGATAGATATCGACCCCCAGGGCAACTCAACAAGCGGTCTGGGAGTTGACAGGAGAAACGTCAAACAAAGCACATACGACATACTGACAAACGGGATCAAGGCTGAGGACTGTCTGATAAAAACCGAGTTCAAGGGGCTGTCACTTTTGCCCAGCAACATAAATCTTGCAGGTGCAGAGCTGGAGATCGCAAACACTCCGCACAGAGAAGCTATTTTGAAAAATTCGGTTATAGGCATAAAGCAGGATTATGACTACATAATCATCGACTGTCCGCCCTCACTGGGGATAATCACTACTAACGCACTCACCTTTGCCGACACAATACTTGTTCCTATCCAATGCGAATACTACGCACTTGAAGGACTCAGCCAGCTTATGGCAACGGTACGCAGGGTCAAGAGAATGTATAACGCTCACCTTGATATTGAGGGTGTACTGCTCACGATGTATGACGGCAGGCTGAATCTCACTCAGCAGGTGGCGAACGAGGTCAAAAAGTTCTTTCCCAAAAAGGTATTTGCCACCGTTGTTCCCCGTGGCGTCCGCCTGAGTGAAGCTCCTTCGTTCGGTATGCCGTGCTATTATTTTGATAAACGCTGTAAGGGAACGGAAGCATACCTTGCCCTTGCAACAGAGATAATAAGGAAAGAAGGATAGATAGAATGGCAAAGCAGGGAGGTCTTGGCAAGGGACTTGACGCTATCTTTATGGAAAACGAGAGTGAAAACAGCAACAGCACCATCACCCTCAAAATTTCGGAGATAGAGCCAAATGCCGACCAGCCCAGAACACAATTTGACGAAGCCTCTTTGACAGAGCTTGCCGACAGCATAGCCCGTCACGGAGTTCTGCAACCGTTGCTGGTTCGTCCGCTGATGTACGGAGGATATCAGATAGTTGCAGGCGAACGGCGTTTCCGTGCCGCACGTATGGCAGGGCTGACGGAAGTCCCCGTTGTCATCAAGGAGATGGGCGACAGTGAGGCTATGGAGCTTGCACTGATAGAAAATCTTCAAAGAGAAAACCTCACCCCCGTTGAAGAGGCGAAGGGCTACAAAGCACTGATGGATCTGCACGGCTTCACTCAGGAGCAGGTCTCGTCGGGTGTCGGAAAGAGCAGAAGTGCGGTTGCAAACTCATTAAGACTGCTCAACCTTCCGCCCGAGGTGCTTGAAATGCTGAGTGCAGGGAAGCTGTCGCAGGGTCACGCAAGAACACTGCTTTCACTTGAAAGCGAGGAGCAGATGCTCAAAGCATCACAAATGATAATCGACAACGACCTTTCGGTAAGGGCGACCGAAAAGCTGGTAAAACAGCTGAAAGCACTTCCGAAGGAAGAAAAACCAAAACCTGTTCTGCCAAACTTCTATAAAGAGGTGGAGCTTGCCCTGAATGAAAATCTGGGCAGGAAGGTTTCGGTTTCAAAAAAAGGCGAGGGCGGAGTACTCACTGTGGAATTTTACAGCGAAGAGGATCTGCAGGAGCTTGCCAATAAATTGGAAAACAAGGAGTATTGAGATGATAGACATAAAATTTTTGAGGGAGAATCCCGAAACAGTAAAGCAGAATATCAGAAATAAATTTCAGGACAGCAAGCTTCCGCTGGTTGACGAGGTAATAGAGTTTGATAAAAAGTCCCGTGCTGCTAAGCAGGAAGCCGATTCCCTGAGAGCAAACAGAAACAAGTACAGCAAGCAGATCGGTGCTCTCTATGCTCAGGGTAAAAGAGAAGAAGCCGAGGAAATGAAGAAGCTTGTGACTGAACAGGGTGAACGTCTTGCCGAGCTTGAAAAGCTGGAGCAGGAGTATCAGACCGAGGTCACAAGCCGTATGATGGTCATTCCTAATATTATCGACCC
>CACYCD010000080.1 GCA_902772755.1 uncultured Ruminococcus sp. | reverse complement strand
TAACTCCCCTCACAAACACCCGTTTTGAGCATAATATGAATATGTAAAATTATTTTAAAAAGGGTGTTTTGTGTGACGGGCAAGCTGATTGTAAACGGACGTAAAAAACTTTCCGGACAGACGGATATCCAAGGGGCGAAAAACAGCGTCCTGCCTATTTTGTCGGCAACGCTGTTGACCGGCGGAGAGAATGTGATCCACTGCTGTCCGCAGATCAGCGATGTCTATTCGGCACTGCGTATACTGCGGTATCTCGGAGGCAGTGCAAATCTGGAGGGGCATACTGCGGTGATAAAATGTGACTGCATCACTCGCAGTGAGATCCCCGAAAATCTTATGCGTGAGATGCGTTCCACCATAGTGTTCCTGGGTGCTATGCTGGCACGCACGGGGCAGGCGAGGATCTGCCTTCCCGGTGGGTGCGAGCTGGGTCCCCGACCGATAGACCTGCACCTCAACGCACTGAGGAAAATGGGTGTTTCGATCGATGAGCGGTATGGCTGTATTTCCTGCCGAGTCAGGGATAGGCTCAGGGGTGCAAAGATCTCTCTGCCGTTCCCGAGCGTCGGGGCTACGGAGAATATCCTCCTGTCTGCTGTGCTGGCGGACGGCACTACCATAATCACTAATGCTGCCCGTGAGCCGGAAATATCCGACCTGTGCGACTACCTCACAGCCTGCGGTGCAAATATCTACGGTGCAGGCGAGGGAACGATAGTGATAGACGGTGTGGATAAGCTGAGTGGCTGTGTGCATACCGTCATTCCCGACAGGATAGCAGCCGTGACATTTTTGGCGGCAGCCGCAGTGACAGGCGGCAAGCTGGTACTTAACGGCACAGTGAGCAGTCATCTTGATGCGGTCATTCCGCTTTTTGAGGAGGCAGGGTGCCGTGTTATTGCCGAGAACGGCAAGATATACATTCGTTCACCCGAAAGACTGCGTGCCTTCAAATCGGTACGCACTATGCCCTATCCGGGCTTTCCCACAGACGCACAGGCTGTTATGATGTCTGTAGCCTGTGTAGCGGAGGGTACGACCGTCTTTGTTGAGAACATATTTGAAAGCAGATACCGCCATGTCGAAGAGCTTACCAGAATGGGAGCTAACATAAGGGTAGCCAACAGAGTTGCCGTCACCGAGGGCGTTGAACGGCTGTTCGGTGCAAATGTCACTGCACTTGAACTGCGTGGTGCGGCGGCACTGGTGGTTGCAGCCCTCGCAGCCGAGGGCAAAACGGAAATTGAGGGTATCAATTTTCTTGAAAGAGGCTATGAAAATCTTGAGGTAGCCCTGTCCGAGCTTGGGGCAGACATCAAAAAAGTTTAGGGAAATGGGAAGTATAAATATATTATACGAGGAGTGTGAAAAATGGCGAGCAAGCGTCAAAGGAAAAACCGTCTTAAAACCGCTGAGGATATAAAAGAAAACAGCGGTAATAACGCTCCCAAATCAGATAAAAAACGACGAAAAACCGCCGACAAAAAACCGCCGAAGAGACCGCCCGAGCCTGAGTTCCGCAATCCGGGGATCAGCCGTATGGTAAATCAGTTTGTCATAGATGATGAAAAACAGGAGAAGAAGGACGCACGCAGACGCTCTATCAGCAAGTACAACATCTTTGCCAAGACAGAACCACGCAAACGAAGCACTTCGGGCAAGGCTGACGGCTATGACTTTTTGGGAAAAAACAACGATACCTACGGCGATGAATACTACGACCGCTCTGCAATGCGAAAAATGCAGAAAAAGGGCAAGAGGAAAAAGCTCTTTACCGCAAAAATGCTCCGCAGACGCAAGGTTATAACCTGCGGTCTGTTGCTGGTGGCAATTGTGTTTACCTGCGTGGTGCTTTCGCTTACGGTGCTGTTCAGGGCAGAGGGCTACACTGTCGAAGGCTCGACCCGCTACGGCGACAGCGAGATAATCGAAACCTGCGGAATAGCGTTGGGCGAAAATATCTTTATCGCCAATAAGAAGGCAGCTGAGGAACGGCTGAAAAATACCTTTCCGTATATCTCCGAGGTTACGGTGCGTGCAGGCTTTCCCGACAAAATAAAGATCACCATCACGGAGGGCAAGCAGAGCTATCAGGTCAAGTATTCAAAGAAGAAATACTGTGTTGTTTCCGCCGAGGGCAGGATATTGAAGCACAGCAGTACCAAGGTGAAGGATCTCCCTATGGTAAAGGGTGTAAAGCTGAAATCCTCCTCGCTGGGCGATTATGTTGAATACAGCGATGAAAAAGCGGCTAAGGCTCTGGAGATGATAGTTACCAGCATTGCCAAGAACAGCTTTAACGGACTTAACGAGATAAATATAAAGAATAAGGCTAACATAACTCTCAAATATGATGGCAGAATAAAAATAAAGCTGGGACTGCCCGAGGACGTGGACTACAAGATACGCACGGCAATTGCCATTATAAATGAAAAGCTCGACCCCAATCACACGGGGGCTATAGCCGGCAACCTCGATGTCAGCACCTGCAACACGACAAAGCAGAGCTATTTCAACGAGGAAATATTGCAGAAGAAGAAAAAAACCAAGCCCACCGACCCGACAGACAGCACGATCATTGATGCCGACGGTGACGGTATACCCGATGATCAGACGGTGGATTACGGTGCGTACAACGCTGACTACGGCACCTACACCGACAATTCGTTTACAGATTTAGACGGTGACGGCATACCCGATGACACTGTGACGGATAACGGAACAGTCACCGACTCCAATTCGTTTACAGATGCGGACGGCGACGGCATACCCGATGACCCCGTGACAGATTACGGAACAGTCACCGACTCCAACTCGTTTACAGATGCAGACGGTGACGGCATACCCGATGACACTGTCACGGATAACAGCACGGACGCTGCGGTACAGCTTCCTGCGGACAATACAGCGGATATTTACACAGACGGACTGATGTAGCTCTATCGTGAAATTGCCCAAAGCTTCTGTGAGAACAGCCCATATCACCTCAAAAATTTTGTGCAGTCTGCTAATTAAATCCTCGGTACGGTCAAAATATCATAGGATTTTTGCCGTATCGGACGGTGCAGTGCGGTCATAAAAAATATATTTTCAAATTTGTAACGTTTTCTCTTGATTTTTTTACAATTTTGTGTTAGATTATATAGTAGCTATTCTGTAATATCAGGATCTTAGATTTTTAAATATATGATCGCAAGGAGGAAGTATAATGGCTTTTGAGTTAGAAAATGAACCGATGAACTATTTGCCCGTGATAAAAGTGATAGGTGTAGGCGGCGGCGGCGGAAACGCCATCAACCGTATGGTCACCACGGAAGTTAAAAACGTAGAGTTTATCGCTATAAATACCGATGAGCATGTTCTCCAGTTTTCCAAGGCTGATAAGAAGATACAGATAGGTGAAAAGATCACCAGAGGCAAGGGTGCAGGCTCTCTCCCCTCAATTGGTCAGCAGGCTGCCGAGGAATCCAGAGAAGAGATCGCAGCTATCCTCAAGGATACCGATATGGTATTTGTTACCGCAGGTATGGGCGGCGGCACAGGCACAGGTGCGGCTCCCGTTGTGGCAAGCATAGCCAAGGAGATGGGTATTCTCACAGTTGCAGTTGTTACAAAGCCGTTTGCTTTTGAACGCCAAAAAAGAATGGCTCAGGCAGAGCAGGGCATAGCTGCACTTGCAGAGTCGGTCGACTCACTCATCATTGTTCCCAATGAAAGACTTAAATACTACAGCGACCAGCCGATAACACTCAAAAATGCTTTTGCCATCGCTGATGACGTGCTTCGTCAGGGAGTTCAGAGCATCTCCGACCTCATTCTGGTACCCGGTCTTGTAAACCTTGACTTTGCGGACGTTACAGCCATAATGAAGGACGCAGGCTACGCTCATATGGGCATAGGCAGAGCCTCAGGCAAGGATAAGGCTACACTCGCCGCAGAACAGGCAATTTCTTCTCCGCTGCTTGAAACGTCCATTGACGGTGCAAAAGGTCTTGTCATCAACGTGACAGCCTCCGCTGATATCTCACTTGACGATATCGACATTGCCTCCACAATGATCTCTCAAAAAGCTGCCGATGATGCAAACATCATCTGGGGTGCTGTTATTGATGAAAATATGGAGGACGAGATCAGCGTTACCGTTATTGCAACAGGCTTCAACGGTGATGATTCGAGGGTGAGCAAGCCCGTTGGTACACCTGCTTCAAAGCCTGCAAAACAGACTCCCGAAAAGAAGTCTGCATCAAAGAAAAAGTCCTCTTCTATTGACGATGACGATGATTTTTACAATATAATGTCAATTTTTAACAAGTAATACAAAGAGAGGTGTATCGTATCCGGATACACCTCTTTCGTTCAAGCATTGCCGACAAGCCACAGGATAATTCCGCAGACCACTGAGGAGGATATCCCGTACACCAGCACGGGACCTGCTATGACGAACATCTTCACTCCCAGACCGCAGACAAGTCCCTCGCTCTTAAATTCGATAGCCGGTGCGGATATCGAGTTGGCAAAGCCGGTTATAGGCACCAGCGTGCCTGCACCTGCATATTTTGCAAGGTTGTCATACACGCCGAGGAACGTCAGCACCACTCCCACAAGGATGAGAGTGACCGACACCACTGTGCCGGCATCGTCCTCGCTCATTCCCAGATTTTTGTACAGGTTCAAAAATCCCTGTCCCAACGCACAGACAGCTCCGCCTGTCAAAAAAGCAAGCACACAGTCTTTCAATACAGGGCTTTTGTGGCTGTGTTTTTGTACAAGCAGGTCATATTCCTGATTTGTCATCTGCATCACCGCTATTATTTTTTACAGTAAGGTCAAATTTATTCAAAGGAACAGCCTATGCATTATCTCGACAACAGTGCCACTACCGCAGTTTCGGCAAATTCGGCAAAAGCGGTCATGACCGCCATGACGGAGAACTTCGGCAACCCGGGTTCGCTCCATCAGGTCGGCTACAGAGCCTCACTTCTGCTGGATAATTCAAGAAAGACCATAGCCGATTCACTCGGCTGCACCGCCAAGGAGGTGTACTTTACCTCGGGCGGAACAGAGGCTAATAACCTTGCTGTGCTGGGAGCTGCCAACGCCCAAAAACGCAGGGGAAAAAGAATAGTCACCACGGCGATCGAACACGCCTCTGTCCTTGAATGTATGAAACAGCTTGAACAGCTCGGCTTTGAGGTCGTTTATCTAAGCCCCGACAGCAGCGGAAAAATTACCGAGGCACAGCTTAGCGAGGCGATCACCTCAGACACTGTGCTGGTTTCGGTGATGACCGTCAACAACGAGACAGGCTTGCTCCTGCCCACGGATAAGATACCTTCAATTATAAAAAGAAAAAAATCTCCTGCGGTTTTCCACACTGATTTTGTCCAAGGCTACGGAAAACTGCCCTGCCGTGTCAAAAAGCTCGGCTGCGATCTCCTCACCGTGTCCGCTCACAAGATACACGCCCCCAAGGGTGCAGGTGTCCTGTATG
>CACYCD010000079.1 GCA_902772755.1 uncultured Ruminococcus sp. | reverse complement strand
CGGCAAAACCTACTGGGACAACAACTTCGGCGAAAACTACGACTATACCTACATCATTCATAAATAATCAACAACCTAAAACAGCTGTGAAGGAACGAGTTAAACTCAGTTTCTTCACAGCCATTTTTTTATTAGAGCCTGTTTAGTATCTTAAACACGCATCTTTACAGCTGATTTTCCCGATAACTGCGTCAAACGTTGTTCTCAAAAAATAATGCTTGTAAATCTGCACACTCAAGGTTACTAAACAGGCTATTATGACTTATATTCTGTTTACGCCTGTTTTTACGGCGGCTTCCATAACTGCTTTGGCTACTGCTTTGCCTACTCTTTTATCGAGGGCTTCGGGGAGGATGTAGTCGGAGCGAAGGTCCTCGTCGGTGACAAGACCTGCTATGGCAAGCGAGGCAGCTGCTTTCATCTCCTCGTTTATCTCCTTTGCTCTGCAGTCAAGAGCACCTCGGAAGATTCCCGGGAACGCAAGCACGTTGTTTATCTGATTTGGGAAATCGCTTCTGCCAGTTCCCACCACGGCAGCACCTGCGGCTATTGCCTTGTCGGGCATAATTTCGGGGTTGGGGTTGGACATAGCAAAGATGATCGGCTTGTCAGCCATTGACTTGACCATATCCTCGGTCACGCAGTCGGGAACGCTCACGCCCACAAACATATCTGCACCCTTGAGAGCGTCTGCAAGCATACCCGTCTTTTTTTCTCGGTTGGTGTAGGAGGCAAGCTTGGCATAGGCAGGACTGAGCCTCTCATCACCCTCGCAGATGATTCCCTTGCTGTTGCACATAATGATGTGCTTTGCACCCATATTCATAAGGTGATTGCAGATAGCCGTACCTGCTGCACCTGCACCGTTGATGACGATTTTGATCTCGTCCATCTTCTTATTGACAAGCTTTAGTGCGTTGATGGTGGCAGAGGCAACTATTATTGCTGTTCCGTGTTGGTCATCGTGAAAGATCGGAATATCGCAGATCTCCTTAAGTCTTTTTTCTATTTCAAAGCAACGTGGTGCAGCTATATCTTCAAGGTTTATGCCACCGAAGCTGCCGCTTATTAGGTAGATGGTTTTTACTATCTCGTCAACGTCCTTGCTCCTTACGCATAGGGGGAAAGCATCAACATCGGCAAACTCCTTGAAGAGAACGCACTTGCCCTCCATAACGGGCATACCTGCCTCGGGTCCTATGTCGCCGAGTCCGAGTACTGCTGTGCCGTCTGTGATAACGGCAACAAGGTTGCTTCTTCTGGTCAGCTCAAAGGATTTGTTGTAGTCCTTGTTTATTTCAAGACAAGGCTCTGCCACACCGGGGGTGTAAGCCAATGAGAGATCCTCACGGGTGTTCAACTCTACCCTTGAAACCACCTCTACCTTGCCGTTCCAATCATAATGCTTTTTGAGGGACTGCTGTCTGATATCCATTTATATTCCTCCAAATTTTTCGTTTAACTCAACCATTATACAACCAAAGCCAAAATATTTCAATAGGAAGATTGACAAAAATAATATAATCTATTAAAATAGAATAGAACCGGATCGGGCAGCTGCGGTTAGAAGCGAAAGCGACTATCCGAGGAAAGTCCGAGCTCCACAGAGCAATAATAACGGCTAACGGCCGCCGGGGGTGACCCCAGGGATAGTGCAACAGAAAATAACCGCCGATTTTCGGCAAGGATGGAAAGGTGAGGTAAGAGCTCACCGGTGCTGCGGAGACGCAGCAGCCGTGTAAACCCTATTTGGAGCAACACCGTGGTAGGACATATATGCTTGCTCGGCAGTCCTTTGGAGGTGGCATTGAGCAATGGCGGCAACGCCTTGCCAAGATAGATGGCTGTCCACGACAGAACTCGGCTTACAGATCCGGTTTGTAATAGCCTGTCAGGTAATTGGAAAAATCCAAATTACCCGACAGGCTATTTTATATGCCCTTATGTGGGATCATTCACAACTCCCGTGAACAGCGGAAGGTTTGTACTGCTGCTGACCGTGAATATAAACGGACGGTCAAGCTTGAAGATGATAGGCTCTTCGGGCATTGCAATTGCACCATCCATTGTCATTATCATTGTGAAAGCAGAACCCTCACAGCCCTCTTCATCGATTTTTACCCTTGCACCGTGCTGTATCTGACCTACGAAGGCTTCATAGGTATCGCCGTCCTGCATAATTCCCGAAACATTGCTGTTATCCGGTGTGAATATTCTGCTCAGACCCAGATTTTTGAAGCTCTTTATCAGGTCGAGATCTGCGGAAGCATCGAATTTCGGTACGGAGAGGCGTACTTGCTTTGATTCTGTTTTTGCTTTTCCGCTGATGACCTCGTTTATCTCGTCACCCTTGGCAAGCTCGCTTATCCGTGTACCCTCATCGGGAAGAATAAGCCACATTTTGCCCTCATTACGGAAAGGAACACTCACCGCAGAGAAGGATTTGCCCTTGTAATACTCCATATTGTCGGAGCGGTACATAAATTCACATTCCTTCTCGGTATCGTTCACCGTGAATTTATCCATATAGTTGCTTTCCTTGTGAAACTCGTCCTGCCAAGAGCCCTTAAAGTAGATCGTAGAAGCTATGGTCAAAAGATTTTCCGCAGGGAGCTTGATGTCCTTGGTCATATCGCCGAGAAGGTTTCCCGTGTGGTCGTCGATCCATTTTCTGAGTACCTTGTTGTACTCCTCGGTTCCCGATTTTCCGTGAAAGGACGATGCAAAGCAGTCTTTGGCAATGTTTTTCAGCTTGTTTTTGTCATAGCTGATGCGGTCGTCAAGCCACAGTGAATTGGCAAGCAGAGTTTTTGATTGACCGTCATCTACAGTGCAGGAGGTGAAGATCTTGCGTGCAGTGCTCGTTACATCGTCAAGCGAATCGGCGGACAGCATATCGAGAATTTCCTGACGGCTGTCGCCCTCGGT
>CACYCD010000078.1 GCA_902772755.1 uncultured Ruminococcus sp. | reverse complement strand
GGTGGAGATACTCACCCACCACTACCCCGACGGCGACACGCTGGGCTGTGCCTATGCACTCTGTCTTGCTTTTCAGCAGCTTGGCAGGCAGGCGAAGGTAACACTGACAAGCGAAGCCGCACCGAAGTTTGACTATCTGAAAAACGGCGTTATAATGCAGGATTTTGAGCCTGAATACATTGTTTCCGTTGATGTCGCCTCGGACTTTATGCTCGGTCAGAGCCGTGAAAAATACGAGGGAAGAATAGACCTCTGCATCGACCACCATATGAACAATGCAGTCACAGCTAAATATAAGTGCGTTGAATCCGACTCCGCAGCCGCCGCAGAGGTGGTCTACCTTATCCTTCTTGAAATGGGCGTCACCATAACAAAGGAGATCGCCGACTGCATTTATACCGCAGTCAGCACCGACACGGGCTGTTTTATGTATGTAAACACAAGCCCACGCACCCATCTGATAGCCGCCGAGCTGATGAAGTACGGCTGTGACTACGCAAGCATAAATAAGGTTATGTTTGAAACCAAGACCAAGGCTATGATAAAGCTGGAAAGAATGTTATATGACAATATGAGCTTTCACTGCAATGACAGGTGTGCGGTCATCTATACCACCCTGCAAATGCAGCAGGAGCTTGGACTTGATGATGAGCAGATAGAGGGCATTGCTTCAATTCCTCGTCAGATAGAGGGCGTACTCTATGGCATAACCATCAGAGAGAAGCCCGGCAGTACCTACAAGATCTCTGTCCGCACAAACGGCGACGCCGATGCCTGTGCGTTTTGCAGACGGTTTGACGGTGGCGGTCACAAGGGTGCGGCAGGCTGTACGCTTGTGGGAACGCTTGAAGAGGTGAAAACAGCTCTGGTTTCGGCGGTGGAAGAATGTCTGAGCTGAATGGGGTAATAGTGATAAACAAGCCACAGGGCTTTACCTCGTTTGACGTTGTTGCGGTTATGAGGGGTGCAACAGGTCAGCGGAAGATAGGTCACTTAGGCACACTTGACCCAAACGCAACGGGCGTACTGCCACTGGTTCTGGGAAGTGCAGCCAAAGCACAGGAGCTTATCGCCAACCACAACAAGGGTTACACCGCACAGTTTCAGCTCGGCATAAAGACCGACACGCTGGATATCTGGGGCAATGAGCTTAAACGCAGTGATATCCGTGTGTCACGGGCGGAGGCGGAGGCGAGCTTAAAGCACTTTTGCGGTGAAATAGAGCAAACTCCCCCGATGTACTCCGCCGTGCAGGTAGACGGAAAACGACTCTACGACCTCGCAAGACAGGGCAAGACAGTTGACCGTCCAAAGAGAACTGTCACTGTGTTTGAGCTTGAACTCGTTGATTTTGACGAGGATAAGCAGTGCGGTACTCTGAATATTCTTTGCAGTAAGGGAACGTATATTCGCACAATAATTGACGACCTCGGCGAAAAGCTCGGTACTTATGCAGTGATGACCTCGCTTGTCAGAACATACGCCTGCGGTTTTACTCTCAGCGACAGCATTGAGTTGGAGAAGGCAAGAAATATGTCCGACTTTTCGGACGTTATCAAAAGCACCGAGGAGCTGTTTGCAGACCTGCGTTTTGTCAGGCTGTCCGAATTGCAGTCAAAACGCTTTCTGAACGGGGCTGTTATCGATATAAACAGAACTCCGCTGAAAACAATGTCCCCGAACGAGGGAGAGCTTCTCAGAGTAAAAACCCCCGACAGCACCTTCATAGGCATAGCAAGGGTCAAGGGCGAACAGCTTAAAAAAGTAAAGCAGTTTGTGTGATAACAACATATTGCTATAGCTCCAACATAACGAAAGGATACAGCATATAAAATATGTGGCAGATAATAATTTCCGTGCTTATGGTGCTGATCGCCGTAATAGCCGTTTATATGACTTTTTTTGTACGCAGGATACTGAGCTTTTTTATGTCAAAGAAACTGCCACGTATTCTGCTTTCGGCAGCTGTGGTGATATGCGGAATTGTCGGAGGGTATATCCTGTTCGGCAACAGCAGTGTCATCGCTCTGCTCCACCTGTTTTTCATCTCGCTTCTGTGTCAGCTTGTCTTCTTTATACTGAAAAAGACAGTACACAGCGACAGCTTTCAAAATAAGCGTGAGTT
>CACYCD010000077.1 GCA_902772755.1 uncultured Ruminococcus sp. | reverse complement strand
TGAGCATCCTCTCTTTCATATCCATAAAATAACCCCTCAAACGTACTGTAAACCAATTATAGCACATTTGAGGGGAATTTGCAATTAAATAATCAATTATTTACGAATATATCCACAAAAAATCCAAACACTAATCTCGGTGATGATTATGATTAGGAGAATTGGGTCTTATACTGTTTGTTTTGGTGAGTCGCCGGTTATTGTGGGATATGGAGCGGCGGTGGGCAAGCGTGAGGCGGAGGGTCCGCTGGGGAAGGAATTTGAGAAGGTATTTTATGATTCACGGGCGGGACAGAAAACCTGGGAAAAGGCTGAGGCTCGGTTTCAGCAGGAGGCGTTTATGTCTGCTATGGAGAAAGCCGGAGTACGCTCGGAGGATATAGACTATATCTTTGCAGGCGACCTGCTCAATCAGATAATATCCTCCAGCTATTCTATGCGGAGCTTCGGCATCCCGTATCTGGGGCAGTACGGGGCTTGCTCCACCATAGCTCAGGGGCTGATTATGGCTGCCTTTGCTGTGGGCGGAGGTGCTGCTCGCACCGCCGGAGTGGTGACATCTTCACACTTCTGTACAGCTGAGAGGCAGTACCGCTATCCATTGGAGTACGGCGGTGTCCGTCCTCAGACCTCGCAGTGGACTGTGACGGGAGCAGGCAGTGCTATCATTTCCCAAAGCGGAACGGGTGTAAAAATTCGCCACGCCACAGTCGGAAGGATTACCGATATGGGTGTTACCGACCTCAACAATATGGGGGCTGCCATGGCACCTGCCGCTGCCGGCACTTTGAAGGAGTATTTCAGGGACACGGGGACTGACGGAAATGACTATGATGCGGTATTTACGGGAGATTTGGGACAAGTGGGAACAGACATCTTTTTGGAGCTTATGAGTGATGAGGGCTATGACCTAAAGCGAAAGCACATGGACTGCGGTCTTATGATTTATGACAGAAGCACGCAGGACGTCCATGCAGGCGGCTCGGGCTGTGGCTGCGGAGCTTCCGTGCTGTGCGGAAAGCTCCTCCCCGATCTGCTATCTGGAAAGCTTCACAATATCCTCTTTATGGCTACAGGTGCTTTGATGAGTCCGACCTCCAGCCAGCAGGGTGAAAGTATCCCTTCCATCGCCCACCTTGTAAACCTGACAAGCGATTGACCCTGCCTCCGACCGCTGAAAATCCGGTTATTCCGATAATGGTTTTAGTATCAAATTTTCTTCATATTCAAATGCTATGGTAAAAAAAATATCGGATTTTGTTTGGAGGTTGGGAGTATGAGAGAGATGTCTCATCTTGACAAGCTGGAGGCGGAAGCCATATATATAATGAGGGAGGTTGCGGCTCAGTGCGAAAAACCTGTTATGCTGTATTCCATCGGCAAGGATTCCTCTGTTATGCTGCACCTTGCATTAAAGGCTTTTTACCCCGAAAAACCGCCGTTCCCGTTTTTGCACGTAAACACCACTTGGAAATTCCGTGAGATGATAGAGTTTCGTGACAAGGTCGCAGAGAAATACGGCATAGAAATGCTTGAATATATAAATCAGGAGGGTGTTGCCGAGGGCATAAATCCCTTCGACCACGGCTCGGCTTATACCGACATTATGAAAACCAAGGCTCTCAAGCAGGCTTTGGACAAGTACGGCTTTACCGCCGCTTTCGGAGGAGGCAGACGTGATGAGGAAAAATCACGTGCCAAGGAACGCATCTTCTCCTTCCGCAACAGTGAGCATGCCTGGGATCCCAAGAACCAGCGTCCCGAAATGTGGAAGCTGTTTAACACTGAGATCAACAAGGGTGAGAGCATTCGTGTGTTCCCTATTTCTAACTGGACGGAAAAGGATATCTGGCAGTACATCAGGCAGGAAAATATCGACATTGTTCCGCTGTACTTTGCCGATGTACGCCCCTGCATAGAGCGTGACGGCAACATCATTATGGTTGATGACGACAGGCTAAAGCTTCGTGAGGGCGAGAAGATAGAATACAAAAAAATCCGTTTCCGCACGCTGGGTTGTTATCCCCTCACGGGTGGCATTGAGAGCGAGGCGGACACGCTTGACAAAATTATTGAAGAAACACTGAGCTCGGTATCCTCCGAGCGTACCAGCCGTGTTATTGACTCCGACGGTGGCAGTGCAAGTATGGAAAAACGCAAGAGGGAGGGATATTTTTAATGGACGGACTGTTAAAATTCATCACCTGCGGAAGCGTGGACGACGGCAAATCCACGCTGATAGGACATATGCTGTATGATGCAAAGCTGATTTTTGCCGACCAGGAAAAATCCCTCATACTCGACAGCAAGGTAGGCTCACGAGGCGGTAAGATAGACTACTCTTTACTGCTTGACGGGCTTATGGCGGAGCGTGAGCAGGGCATAACAATTGACGTTGCCTACAGGTATTTTACCACGGAAAAACGTTCTTTTATTGTTGCCGATACGCCCGGACACGAGGAATACACCAGAAATATGGCTGTAGGTGCGTCCTTTGCGGAGCTTGCGGTGATCCTTGTTGACGCCTCGAAGGGAGTGCTTACTCAGACACGCAGACACACAAGGATATGCTCTCTTATGGGCATAAAGCACTTTGTTTTTGCCGTAAACAAAATGGATCTCATCAATTTTGATGAAGTAGAATTCAAAAAAATACGCAGTACCATAAGGATACTTATGGCTGAATTTGAATATGAAAGCTTTGAGGTAATACCCGTATCAGCTACGGACGGCGACAACATCACAACTGCCACCAAGCGTACACGCTGGTACAAGGGCAAGACCCTGCTGGAATACCTTGAAACAATTGACATTGTTCACCAAGACGGTGAGCAGGGATTTACCATGGCTGTTCAGCGTGTGTGCCGTCCCGACAGAACCTTCAGAGGATTTCAGGGTCAAATAGAAACCGGCACGATCAGCGTGGGCGATGAGGTGACCTCTCTCCCCTCCAACGAGGTCGCAAGGGTCAGCACCATCATCGA
>CACYCD010000076.1 GCA_902772755.1 uncultured Ruminococcus sp. | reverse complement strand
TAGCTATGGGGCTTTTGGGTGACGGCACATATAATCAACAGCTGGTCGATATGGCACAGGCATCTGCCACCACCGAAGAAGCCAATAAAAAAGCTTGGAAAAGCATAGAAAAAACTCTTGACAGATACACCGCAGGAGATCTGCTCTATCATCAGTATGTAAAGCACGGTACTATCTGGGCGGACGGCACACAGCTGTTCAATCAGAGGATAGCAGGACCCTCCGTTGCAAAGGAGATCGACAATTTTACCTGGGGCTACAAAAATGCCTATCTCTGTGCCTACTGCCAGATGATGTGGCTTGCACTCCAGCTCCTCATTATGGTGTATGCGATCTCATTTTTTATGAAAAAGCAGAGCAACTACAGTCTGGGTATTGCGGTTTCACTGCTGGGAGCGTATGCATTTTATATGCTTTGGGAGGTCAAGCCGGCTTATGCCACTCCGTTTGTACCGCTGTTCATAACCGCTGCGATTTCGGGCGGTGAGTATGCACAAGCTCTTCTTCCCATTAAAAAACCACGTGCGGCATCGGTTTCACGCATAATATGCACAGCATTTGTGGGAATAAAGATATTTGCCCTCATACTCGGAGGGATATACACTGCCTTTGTTGTGAATGACTACACCACACCTTCTTTTGATGTGACTTCTACCCACAATGAATATATGGACGCACTTGCCAAAACTCACAGTACGGTAACACAGTATTTTTCAACGGATAAGCCGTTCAACCGCATCAGGATAAAGATACATCCACAGATCAACGCACACACGTACTGCGAGTATGAAATGCACCTCACGAACTCAAAAGGAAATACGCTTTGCAAAACAACAGCCGATCCGCCTGCCTATAAAAGCAGAAAAGATGTTGACAAATTCATCACGATGTGGCTTGAAAAATTATACCGCCCGAATGGGTATGAGGTGTTCAAGCTCTCGATAAACTGCATCGGCAACGGCGACACTATGCGATTCGGCTACAGCTCGGGCGAAAATATCGACACAGTGCCGGGAGATTTTTCCGTGAACGGCATAAGCACCAAGGGTGACCTGTGGATGAAGGTTGACCGCATAGACCGCAAGCCCTATATGACCCTGACAACTTACATCATTCTTTCATTTATTACTCTTTCATTAGATATACTGATTTATCTTTGCATTATAAAAGTGTTGCCTCGAAAACCGAAGCAACACTTTTGATTTATCCGAATGGATTTTTTATCTTTTCGAACAACGCACCGCCGATTATATCGAAGGCTTTGTCGCAGATATCCTTTGACTGCTTTTCGTCAATGCCGAGCTTAGCACCGATCTGCGGAATTATCTTTTCTCTGCTGTTTTTTCCGATGAAGGGATTGCTCTCTATAACCTCATTGACCATCTTAGCCTGATCGAGTGTAAGTCCCGTCTCGGCGGCAAGCTTGTTGATAAAGCCTGTCTTGTTCATAGTATCAACTCCTAATCTCTTTTTGTTCTGACATATTTTCTGAGTTTTATCAGCTTTGAGCGTGCAATGTCGAACAGCACTCCTGCATTGAACCAGCGTGAAATATACAGTCCTATCTCTGCAACTATTATTCCTGCAAATATATCGACAAAGACGTGCTGTTTTACAAACACGGTAGACATACAAATGAGTGTTGCGGTGACGAACCACGCCACACTGTAGACGAAATGTATTTTTTTGCACTTGAACGCACCACGAAAGCACAGCCAGCTCTCCATACAGTGAATTGACGGAAAGAGGTTATTCGGCTTGTCAACGGTATACATCAAGCCTGTAAGCCAGTTGAAGAAGCCTCCTGTGCTGATGTCGGCACGCACCATTGACGTCGGCAAAAAAATAAAGAACAATGCACAGACAGCTTCCGCTATGATCTCTGCGGCAAACATCTCGTTGCAAAGCCGTCGGTTTTCTCTGGCAAATATTACAAAGCCCACTCCCCACAGTACATAAGCAAGTATGTATATAACTATAAACGGAGAAGTATACGGTATCAGCTTGTCTATTGATGAAGTAAAATCGTGATGGTGAAAATCAGCATTTATCAATTTTGTCACGTGATAGACAAGCTCATTCCACAACAGGGCAATAATTATCGGTAAATACGCATATTTGGGTAAAATACGGCGTTTTCTTTTTTTAAAACTGCTCATATCTACATAATACCACAAACGCTGAATAAAATCAATAAGAAGTTTTTATATTTTATGCACAGAACACTTGCAAATTATGTGTTAAATAATATATAATAGTATGGAATAACTTTTGGAGTGTGACTATGCAGCTTATTCAGGACTATCTCAAACAAATAGACGACATTATCTGGGGACCTGCCATGCTGTTTCTGCTGGTGGGAACAGGTATATTTTTGACAGTACGGCTCAGGTTTATGCCCTGGCGTAACCTCTTCCCTTCACTTAAAAGCCTGTTCAGCCGTGAATCAATTGTCAAGGGTGGCAGCGGCTCAGGCGATGTTTCACCGTTTGCGGCTCTTATGACCGCCCTCGCCTCGACCATAGGCACGGGAAACATAGTAGGTGTAGCCACTGCAATGGTGGCAGGAGGTCCCGGTGCATTGGTGTGGATGTGGATATCAGCAGCCTTCGGCATATCTACCAAATTTGCAGAGTGTGCATTATCGCTGAAATACCGCTGTAAGGACAGCAACGGAGAGATGCTGGGAGGTCCTATGTACTCGATCCGTGCTGCCTTCAACAACAACCCCGTCGGCAAGGTGTTGGCAGGCTGTTTTGCACTGTTCACCCTGCTTGCCTCATTCGGAATAGGCAACCTCACACAGGCAAACTCTATCTCAGACTCGCTCAACACTTCTTTTACCGTCCCCGAATGGCTGAGCGGAATAATTCTGGCTGTACTCACCCTCACCATCGTACTGGGCGGTATTCAGATCATCTCCAAGGTCGCAAGCGTGCTTGTACCGGCAATGGCAGTGTTCTACATAATAGGCGGTCTTATCATCGTTTTCGGAAATATTCAGGGCATACCCAACGGGCTGAAAAATATTTTTGTTATGGCATTCAGTCCAAAATCCGTGGCAGGCGGATTTGCAGGAACGCTGACTGCAACGATCCTTAGCTCTATGCGTTACGGCATAGGCAGGGGCGTATTCAGCAATGAAGCCGGTATGGGTTCGGCTGCCATCACCGCAGCGGCATCATACACAAACAGCCACATCAAACAGGGCTATATAAATATGTGCGGAACTTTTCTTGATACAATCGTAGTCTGCTCCATTACAGGTCTTGCGATCGCCTCCTCGGGTGTACTCGGCACGGTGACACCCTCTGCACAGGGAAAATATACCGTGTCCGGTCACACACTGACTATCACCTCGCAGAGCATCGGCTCAAATAAAAAAGCTCAGACCGCCGTATATGACCTGGCTTTCAGCGAAAGCGGATTCACCCTCACCGATAAAGACGGAGTAAAGACAGCATACACCCCCTCCGCCGGTGAAAAAATAAGCTACGGCTCGGCGACAGAACTCGATGCAGAGCTGAAAAACCTCACTCCCGTATACACCGGCGGCAGACCGGAGGGAACCTTCACCGCAGAGAACGGAACACACCTGAAATTTTCTCCCGACGGAAAATATGAGGAGCTTACCCTCTGTACGGGAGTAAAGCTCACCATTGAAGCCTTCCGCACAGTGCTGGGCGATTTCGGTGCCTATCTGGTGACTGTGGGACTTATGCTGTTTGCGTTTTCTACTATAATAGGCTGGGAGTACAATGGAGAAAAAGCACTGGAATACCTTGCAGGAAGCACCAAGCTGAACATATTTTACCGCATCTTCTTTTCGGGAACGGTATTTGTGGGTGCTGTCGCCGCACTCGATGCTGTGTGGTCATTCTCCGACATCGCAAACGGACTTATGATAATACCAAACATCATATCTCTTATCATTTTGAGCGGTACGCTTGCATACGACACTAAAAAATACCACTCGCTCCTAAAGAAATAACAAATATGCGATTTTTTATCACCAAACTACTTGATAATAAGCATATATCTTGGTATAATATAATATGATGTTAAAATTTTCCGGAGGTGACAGAGTGTGAATAATTCGTTTTTACAAAGTACAAAGCATATTCTGTCACGTTATATCAACGAAAACACACGGGTGCTTGACCTGATGGGCGGTGAAAACGTCTACTCCGCCTGGCTCAGCTCACAGGGAACAGGCGAGGTGATACCGCTTTCTCCCGATGTGCTGGAGCATATCAAAAGCGAAAATCCTTTTGTCGCATACAACAACTTCATAAATGACAGCCGACTCCTGCCCACTCAGGGCGGTAAGGCTGATCTGGTGATCCTGATGGGTCCGCTCTACAGTATGCAGAGTGCAGAGAGCCGTACACGCACGCTCGGCGAAGTAAAGCGTTTGCTGTCTAAAAACGGAAGGGTCATAACCCTGTGCAGCAAAAACTATCTTGAACCGAACGATCTGAAAAACGCACCTGCCTGTGAAAAAGATGCAGTGAAGCTGTCACAGAAAAACGAGCTGGAAAATGCAGGCTTTGAAATAAACAGCATTACACAGTTGCCGAAGGACAGTCACGGCAAAAGCCGTTATATCGCAGTGGCTTCTGTTATGACCGTGCCGAGTTCTGCGGTTTCTCACGATGCGATACCCCCCGAGGTAAGGATACCTCACGGAAATATTGTCATTGAAAGAGAAGAAAACGGACTGGTGACCTACTACCGAGAACCGTATGCCCCGAACGAAACCGCACAGGAAGCCGCCTACAGAAAGGTACACAGGAGCATACAGCCGTTTTTACAGCACCATATAGTGAGGAACGTATTTCCTTCAATAGACAGCAGTGTGCAGCCACAGTCATTTATTACCGAAAAACCGTTTATCAGAACAAATCCGACCGAGCTTGTGAGCGAGAACAACGGCAGACAGGTTTTCAGATCCATAGAAAAAAGACTACAGGAAAAACTCCGTCCTGCGGTTATGCACTCAATTGATGCAGAGCTTCAGGGCAGTCATATATCCGATGAACAGCCGTTTATTTCAATGGCTGACATTGATATTTCTAAATTAGAATATAAGCTGCGAGAAATACGCAAGCGTCTCCCGATTTTTCCAAGGGAGATTCT
>CACYCD010000075.1 GCA_902772755.1 uncultured Ruminococcus sp. | reverse complement strand
GCTGTGCTATTACGGAATTGTCGTTAAATTCTATCAGGCTGTGGATAATAGATTCCCTATGCACAAGCACATCGATCTTATCGGCAGGCATATCAAACAGCCAGCTTGCTTCTATGATCTCAAGACCCTTATTCATCATTGAGGCGGAATCTATGGTTATCTTGGCACCCATAGACCAGTTGGGATGATTAAGTGCCTGAGCTACGGACACATCCTTAAGCTCGTCACAGGTTTTGCCGTAGAAGGGTCCGCCCGAGGCGGTAAGGATAAGTCGTTTAAGTTCTTTTTTATCGTTCATTCCCTGAAGGCACTGAAATATTGCCGAATGTTCACTGTCTACGGGGTACATTTTGACGTTGTTATCCTTTACGGCGTCCATAACAAGCTTTCCGCCTGCTACAAGCGTTTCCTTGTTGGCAAGTGCGATGTGCTTGCCTGCCTTGATTGCCGAGAGTGTGGGCATAAGTCCTACCATTCCCACAACGGAATTGAGAACCATATCTGCCGATTCACAGGTCGCTGCGGATATCAGTCCATCCATACCTGAATACACCTTGACCGAGGTATCACGCACACGCAGTCTTAGCTCTGCTGCTTTTTCTTCCGAAAAAACCGTTGCTGTCTGAGGCTTGAATTTGCGTATCTGTTTTTCAAGCAGGTCAATATTACTATATGCCGATAATGCACAAATATTAAGGTGGAGTTTTTCGGCTACATCAAGTGCCTGTGTTCCTATTGAACCTGTTGAACCCAGAATTGATAAGTTATTAAACACCCTGTACCTCCTGATTATTATTTATACTTTTTTATTATAACACACAATAGTATTTTTTTCCACAGATTTTTTTTATTTTTCAGATAAATATCACTTTAAAAGGTCGGCAGCTCTGCCGACCTTATTGTGAATTATTTTAAAAATCCGTTGATTATCTGTTCTTCTGCCTGTTCCTCGGTAAGTCCCAGGGTCATCAGCTTTATCAGCTGATCTCCTGCGATTTTGCCTATGGCTGCCTCGTGGATCAGGGCTGCATCAATATTATTGGCTTCCAGCTGAGGAACAGCAACGACCCTTGCATTACCCATAATGATAGCATCACACTCGGTGTGACCGTTGCACGGAGCATTGCCGATTATTCCCGAATTAAATTCCTGTTTGGAATTATCCTTTGCAACGGAACGGGAAACCACATCTGCACCCGAATCAGCTCCGTTGAGGTAGACCTTGTAATTGCTGACTGCGTCCTGATCGCCGTGTGTCATCAGACGTTCACGGACTACCATTCTTGCACCGGATTTCAGCTCAGCGATCGTATCTCTGACTGTCGAGTCAACACCCTTGATCTGAACCATTTCCATCTCGCAGTAGCTGTTTTCGTCCATATAAACCTCTGTTCTGGGGTTTAACAGTCTTTTGCCTGTACCCTGTCCCGAGCCGTAGTGTTTTTCGACATATTTTATTCTGGCATTTTTGCCGATAAAGAACCTGTGCACGCCATCGTGCTGTGAATCGTGTGTACCGCAGTTGTCGATACCGCAGCCTGCGACAATGACAACATCGCTGTCCTCTCCGATATAAAAATCATTGTATACCGTTTCTTTAAGACCGCTCTCGCTGAGAACTACAGGAATATGCACGCTCTCGTTCTTAGTGCCGGGCTTGATCACAATATCTATGCCGCTTTTGTCAAGCTTTGAGGTAATGTCGATATTGGCAGTTGTATTTCTGGCTGCCATTGCACCGTTGGCACGGATATTATACGCACCCTCGGGTACGGTATGGAGATCTGCTACCTCCATCAGCAGTCTGCGTTGAATTTCGTCCATCATTCTGCCACACCTCCTCTTTCGCAAGCCGGCACAGCCATTTGTGTACCGAGCAATTCGGGAAGGATATCCTCCCGTTTTCCGTGGTTTTTGACCTGACCGTTGGCTACCACTATAATTTCATCGGCAATGTTGAGGATCCTCTCCTGGTGAGAGATCACCATAATCGTACCGCCGAGGTTTTTCTTCTGCATATTTTCAAATACCTTGATAAGGTTTTGAAAGCTCCACAGGTCTATTCCGGCTTCAGGCTCATCAAAAAGTGAAAGCTTAGTACCTCTTGCAAGCACTGTGGCTATCTCTATTCTCTTTAGCTCTCCGCCCGAAAGACTGGAGTTTACCTCTCTGTTGTTGTAGTCACGGGCACACAGACCGACCTCAGAAAGATATTTGCAGGCTTCCGAAACAGATATTTTTTTGTTTGAAGCAAGGCGAATAAGGTCAAACACGTCCAAGCCCTTAAAGCGGACAGGCTGCTGAAAAGCAAAGCTGATGCCCATATTGGCTCGTTCCGTGATGGATTTTTCGGTTATATCCTCACCGTTAAAAAATATCCTGCCCCCCGTTGGTTTTTCTATTCCCACAATCAGCTTGGCAAGAGTGGATTTTCCTCCGCCGTTGGGACCCGTCACTGCAACAAATTTTCCCTCTTGCAGGCTGAGATTGACATTTCTTATGATCTCCCTGTTGCCGTTATCCCCATCAACCGCAAAAGAAAGATTTTCCAACTTTAACATATCTTCACTTTCCTTATTGTTAGTAATATGATATATTATACCCGATTTTGGTATATATTTCAACATAAAAATCAAAGTATATGACTGCGATTTTCAATTGCTGTCCGTTTTTCATTAAGAAACTCTCGGAGATTGCTGTTTATTGTCATAAGATTCCTGTGAGTGCCGATAAATGCCCTGAACTTGCTCTTCCTCTCCTTAGCTTTAGCCCTGACATTCTCCTTGAAGTCCTCATAGACAAGGACAAAATTGTTCTCCTTTGCAAAACGTCTGATTTTGATCATAATTTCCAGAGCTTTAAAAACATCTGTCATAAATACTCCCATAAATAAGCCGACAAAAAACGAAAAAATGATATTGTCAAGCAGCCAATCAACTGATTCTATTACATAAGGATATACCGCAAAATAATAAACTGCACTGAGCAGCATCCAGTAAAAGCTGTACAGCGGACAAATTATACCGTCAATATTGAACCGTTCCCTGCTGTAATCCCACAGACGGATCTTCATCTGTTTGATAAATATCAGTCCTGCGATATATTCCACCGCTGTCAGAGCTACTGCCATAAGAAGCATCAGCAGGGCTGTTTTTAGAATTTGATTCTCAACAGGCAAATCGTCACCCAGCTTGGATAAGAGATACAGCACGCAAGAACCAAAGCCATACAGCGGAAGATACGGACCTGTGAGAAATCCCGGATTTATCCATTTGCGTTTTCCGTCATCTTTTTTTGGGTTGCTGACAAAATGGCGGTAAAACAGCTCGATTATCCAGCCTGCTACACTGCCTATTGCAAAAATAAACAAATATTTAACTATTGTTATCATATTACACCCCACTTCTAAAACTGCAGATTTTTGAATACTATATATCGGAGGTATCGATCATGAAAAGTATGACTATTGAATTTAATAAATTCAAATTCTTTAAAGGAATAATTCTCGGGCTGATGATCGGAGGTATAGTGCTTACGGCACTGCTCGGCATTACCGCCGCTGCATTGACTGCTGCAGGCATACCCGACAACACGGCTATTGAAATCATACTGACTGCTATCTGCTCAGTCAGTGCCTATACCTCGGGTTTTATCTGTTCAAAATTTCTCGGAGTGCGTGGTATAGTGAACGGAGCTGTAAGCGG
>CACYCD010000074.1 GCA_902772755.1 uncultured Ruminococcus sp. | reverse complement strand
TAATTCAGACTGCTATATACTCCCCGGTCTGGGAGATGCAGGCGACAGGATCTTCGGTACAAAATAAAACATTTATAAAAAATGACATCTCTAAAACAGCTTAGATTCTGTTTAGAGATGTCATTTATGTTTGTTTAAAGCTTTTTGTATTTTACGACCTCGCACTCCGTCATTTCAAAGCTTATCTGCGGAAATTGTGCTTGTAACAGCTTCATCAGTGGCTTCATCACCACGTCTTCACTGCTGAAATGTCCGGCTTCTATTACGGCTATGCCGTGGTTTTGTGCTTCTACAAACAGGTGGTGCTTCATCTCGCCTGTGAGGAAAAGATCGCAGCCGTTTTCTATGGCGGTGAATACCTCCTCCGCACCTGCTCCGCCGGACACGCAGATTTTTTGCACCTGCTCCTTGTCGGTATAACGCAGTCCCCGACAGTCAAGCTCTCTGTTGACTCTGCGTGCAAATTCCTCGGCTGTGGTCGGCTGTTCAAGCTGCCCGATATAGGCAAACGTACCCTCGGCAAAATGTCCGTCACGTATGCCAAGCACCCGTGCAAGCTCGGTATTCACTCCGAAAACAGGGGAGAGGTCAAGGTTTGTATGCAGACAAAGTGCCGTAATTCCGTACTTTATCAGCTGATACACTGCCGTTCCCGTCATAACCCGTTTCAGCGGACGAAAAATTACGGGGTGGTGGCTGATTATCAATTCAGCTCCCTTGGTGTGAGCTTCCTCCACTACTTCGGGGGTGATGTCGAGTGCAAGCAGAGCCTTGGTGACCTGCTGTTCCTCATCACCTACGAGTATTCCGCAATTGTCAAAATCCGCTGCGGTGGCAATGGGTGCAAACGTCTCGGTGTAGTTGAGAATATCAATTGCTTTCATATAATTTACCTTTTAATAATTCTATTACAGAATTAAGTGCAGGATCTCCTATTGCCCTGCGTTCAGCTTTTTGTATCTCTTTTATGAGAAACTTCCTGCTGTCCTCGTGGTTCAGCTCCAATTTTCCGAGGTAGATGTCGGCTTCGCCGAACAGCCTTATGCTGCCGCTGTAGCGTGCCTTGATGACGGTGTACAGCCGTTCGCCCTCGTGAGTGCAGACCTGAGTAATTATGCTGAATCCGCTTTTGTACAAATATCTGATAAGCTCATAATACCTGCTCATGGGCTGGAGGATAAGGGTGTATCGGGGGTCACGGATATATTCACATTCCGACAAAATGTGAATAAGCACATCGGCTCCCATACCTGCCATTATAAATGTATCGGCTGTTTCGGGTGGTAACTCCTGCAAGCCGTCCGAAAGAACGGTTGAAATTTTGTCCTCCAGGTGGTTTGCCTGAATGTACAGCCTGCCCTTTTCCAGCGGTTTTGGGCGGATATCGCAGGCGACAGCCCGTGGAATGATGTTTTCCTTCACCAAATACACGGGCAGATGTGCGTGGTCGGTGCCGATGTCGGCAACTACCGAGCCTCTGTCAACCAGCGAGGCTATGAGTCTGAGCCTGTTTTGGAGCATCAGGCGATCTTTGCGTTGATCTTGCTTACAAGCTCGTCCGCATCTGTGCCGTGTACGTAGCAAGCCTCTTCAATTGATTCGCCTCTTGAATGAGGGCAGCCCAGGCAGTGCATACCGATCTCAAAGAACAACTCTGCTGTTTCGGGATATTTGTCGAGAATATCTCCTATCAATGTCTGTTTGGTGATTTCCATATCTGTACCTCCTATGCTTTATCCTGCTTATTATACCACCGATCACGGCAAAATAAAAGTATCTGTTTAAAAATATTGCAGGAACTGTTTGTTTTTTTGTAAGGGGATGACTTGTTGTACCCACCGGAAATTGTAGAACTTAAAAGAAAAAACTACTCATTTTTTGTCAATACTCACAAAAATATATCTTGTATTTATGCAATGGGTACAATTAAAGATTTTTAATTCAGTAAAATTGTTGAATAAAGAGAAAAATATGAAAAAAATTGGAATACCCGTTGATATTATAGAGATAGACAATTTTTTCAATTTACTTGCAATAATATCGAAAATAGGTTATATTTATTAGTGGTAAATTAGCACATAGAATATTGTCGGAGGTAAGTGTATGGAAGAAACAGAGATCACCATATCCCTGAAGGATATTTTCAGGGTGTTAAAAAAGAATTTGATATTTATTATACTGATGGTTCTGATTTTTTCGGCGTCTGCCTTTTTTATAACAAAGTTTTTCATTCCGAAAAAATACACGTCAAATATTTCGCTGTATGTTGATACGAATTATGTCACGGACAATTCCAGCAGTGCAAATGACCTGTATTCCTACAACTACGCACAAAAGCTTGTGGCTACCTACATAAAAATGCTCAATACAAAGACCTTCTACTCAAAGGTAGCCGAAAGACTGGACAATAAGTATACTGCCACCGAAATAAGTAAGATGGTGTATTTCAAGAGCGATGAAGAAACCGAGATATTCCAGGCTTCCGTTGTTTGCTACAGCCCCAATGAGGCAAAGTATATCGCAGATGCCGTATCAAAGGTCGCTCCGACAGTGATCTCCAATCTGAACAACAACGCTACTCTGAAAATAGTTGATGAGGCGGATATCCCTCAGACCTACTCTTCTCCGAATATAACTAAGAATATCCTGATAGCTTTTGCCGCAGGCTTGGTTCTTTCGCTGCTGATCGCATTTTTGAGAGATTATTTTGACGTTAAGATCAAGTACGATTCTTCTATGACTACCTTGGGCGGAGTTCCCGTGCTGACGGCGATCCCCGATTTTGAGTACTTTGTCGGCAAGGCTGAATCCATAGAGGATATTATGGAAAGCTCCGACGAAAATGACAGTAAGTGAGGGCGGTGAGTGCAATGGCTAAGATCAGAAAAAAAACAACCGTGAGCCGTTCCGTCGATGTGGAATCACTGGGCTTTCAGGTGAAAGAGGCGTATAAAACAGCCCGTTCAAATATTGAATATTCGATAATTAAGAAGGGCTGTAAGAAAATAGCCTTCACCAGCTCTGCAAAGAGTGAGGGAAAATCGGTCACTGCCTGCAATGTGGCATACTCGCTCGCTCAGAAGGTCAACACCAGAGTGCTGATAATCGACTGCGACCTGAGAAGACCTACGGTACATTCC
>CACYCD010000073.1 GCA_902772755.1 uncultured Ruminococcus sp. | reverse complement strand
AAGGATTATTCTTTTATGAATAATATGCAGCAGAAGGCTGTTTTCAAAACCGAGGGTGCAGTGTTGATACTTGCAGGTGCCGGCAGCGGAAAAACCACTGTGCTTGTAAACCGTATAAGCTATATTTTGAAAATGGGACTTTGCCGTCCGTGGCAGATACTTGCAATAACCTTTACAAACAAAGCCGCCGGCGAGCTGAAGGAGCGTATCTGCAATGCAGTTCCCGAGGGTGGAAATGATATCTGGGCTGCCACATTTCACAGCACCTGTTCAAGAATACTAAGACGCTTTGGCGACAGACTGGGCTACACAAGCCACTTCACGGTTTATGACAGCGATGACCAGAAACGTCTTGTAAAGGATATCTTTAAACAGCTGAACATTGATGAAAAATTTCTCCCTATAAAAACTGTGATCAATGAGATAAGCAAGGCTAAGGATAAAATGCTCGTTCCCGATGATTTGCTGAAAAATGCAGAAAACGACAGCAGAAAGCTTGATATAGCCAAGGTGTATGCTCAGTACACAGCAAGGCTCAAAGCAGCAGATGCTATGGATTTTGATGATTTGCTGTTAAATGCTGTTTTTCTCTTCAAGAAGTGTCCCGATGTCCTCGAATACTATCAAAAGCTTTTTCATTATATAATGGTGGATGAGTATCAGGATACAAACAAGGTACAGTACGAGTTTGTGCGTATGCTTGCAGAGCGTTACGGAAATATATGCGTTGTAGGTGATGATGACCAGAGCATCTATAAATTCAGAGGAGCAACAATTGAAAATATCCTTTCCTTTGAAAAATCCTTCCCGGGTGCCGAGGTTATCAAGCTGGAACAGAACTACAGAAGTACAAAGACAATTCTGAATGCCGCCAATGAGGTCATAAAGAATAATATCACCCGTAAGGGAAAGACGCTTTGGACAGATAACGAAAACGGAGATAAAATAGAGATACACACCGCTTTGTCGGAGCGTGATGAGGGTTTCTTCATAGCTGACAAGATATTGGACGGTGTAAAGGAGGGCAGACGCTTCTCTGACTTTGCTATCCTTTACAGAATGAATGCCCAGTCAAACTCTATTGAGCAGATACTCTCACGTTCGGCAATACCGCACAGAATGATAGGCGGTCACCGTTTTTACGACAGAGAAGAAATAAGAGATATGATAGCCTATCTGCACGTTATAAATAACCCTCACGATGATGTAAGGATTAGGCGTATAATCAACAAGCCCAAGCGTGCCATAGGAACGGCAACGGTGGAAAAAGCTGCAGATATTGCCGTTGACCTTGGCGAAAGCATATACAATATCATCAAAAACGCATACGATTTTCCCACGCTGGCTCGTTCGGCAAAAAAGCTGACTGAGTTTGCCAATATGATCGATGGTTTTATAGAGGCGGCTAACAGCGATATGTACACCCTTGCAGAGCTGTATGCCTTGATACTTGAACACACAAGCTATAAGAATTATCTAAAAACCGAAAAAGAAAAAGCAGATGAGCGTATAGAGAATATCGAAGAACTGCGTACAAATATCATCACCTTCCAGCAGGAGTACGCTGATGAGGCAACCCTGACTGCATTTCTGGAGGAGGTGTCCCTTCAGTCGGATATAGACAACTACGACGAAAATGCCGACAGCGTTGTAATGATGACCCTTCACAGTGCAAAGGGTCTGGAGTTTCCCGTTGTGTTTATTGCAGGAATGGAAGAAGGGATTTTCCCCTCATCAAATGTTTTTCTCAATCCGGAAGAGATGGACGAGGAACGCAGACTTGCTTATGTGGGGATAACCAGGGCAAAAGAAAAGCTCTGTATGACGAGAGCTTTGGACAGAATGATATTCGGTTCAACTCAGCACAATCCGCTGTCGAGATTTGCAGAAGAAATACCCGAGAAGCTTATTGAGTTTACAGGCACGGAAAGAAGATACAAAGCCGATAATACTCAATCTTCAAAGTCTCAAAGACCGATAAAGAGAAGCTACGGCTTTGCTCAGCCGACACAAAAAAATACATATTCAGTCGGTGATACCGTACTGCATAAGGTATTCGGGAAGGGTACGATAATATCGGCAGAAAAAATGGGTAATGACCAGCTCCTGCAAATTGCATTTGAAAACACCGGAACCAAAAACGTAATGGCTAATTTTTCAAAATTGGAAAAGCTTTAGATTCATAAATAGGAGTTGAAAGTTGATGTGTAAAAAACTAACCGAAGAAACAAAACAACTGTTAGATCAGTATTTTGACGCTGCGGTAAATCTGTATGGAATTATCCCACTGAGAAAGCTTCTTGAAATATATAATTCCCAAAATGAACCTATCGATGAAAAGTCATTTCTTGAGTTTGTAGATGAGATAGATCTGGACCACAAAAATTATTTTATTGTGGGCGAGGATGAGTTTTTTGAGGATATAGAAAACACCGATCCAATAGACCGTGACGTAGTTGCAGAACATCTTTTGATGTATGAGGATGATGACGCATACATCAAAACCAAAATCGGACAGAGAGGAAAGCCATATTATATCCCCAATAAAAAACAGTTTTTAAAGTATACGAATTCGTTTTACCTAGAAAAAACCTTATCCTTCATCAGCCTGAGAGCGTTTTTCAGAAATCAGCCCGGTCTGACAAAAGAAGAAGCAGACGCAATAGCATGGGATATTTATGGTATGGCTGATGTGTTTGAAGGCAGTATAACAGATACTGTTGATTTCATCGAAGAATATCACCGGTTTCACTTCACCGAGTCCACCTTTAAGAAATTTTATCCGCTGTATGTAGATATGTTCAACAATACCCGACTGATCATCAACAGAGGACATACCCCCAGTGAGCTGCAACAAAGATCCATGAGAGGGCATTTCTAAAATTAAATTAATGTGCCCTAACGTAACATAATATAAAACCCTCCATATAATGTATTGTTGATACCTGAAAGGTAATCTCAACTATACTTATTGGAGGTTTTATTTATGCCCGATAATCCCATCTCCGAACACCCCGCCAACTCCGCCACCGACTCCATCTGCATAAACGCCGAAAGAATATATGATTCTTGCGGAGATAAGGACTGTCTGACTGATTTGCAGTTGTATTTTACTGAGGATAATCAGTCGGTGGTTGACAGTGCGGTATCTGTCAGGATAAAGAATGCCGAGGTTATCACTGTTTACTCAACGCTGGAAAAGGTACCGTTTCACAAGGGTTTTTATGCGGTCGATATGACGTTCTTCTTTGATGTAGGTGTAGAAGCGTTTATGTCGCCGGGCAGCTGTCCTAATTCCGTGAACGGACTTGCGATCCACAGCAAAAGAGTTATTCTTTATGGCAGTGAAGGCAGTGTAAAGACCTTTACGAGCGAATACAGCTTTGATGACTGTGACAGGGGACAGATGCAACCCTCGAAAAATCTGCCGAGAGCTACGGTGCAGGTCGCAACTCCGATCGCACTGTCGGCAAAGGTGAGTGAAAACAATCGTGCTTGTTCACCTCCGTGCAGGATTCCCGACTCTATTGTCAAGCGTTTCGGCGGAGAGTTTTTACAAAACGGAGGCAAAACTGTTCTTGCCACGATAGGAATTTTTACTATTGTACAGATCCTCAGAAATGTTCAGGTTCTGATACCTGCCTATGATTTCTGTATCCCTGAAAAAGAGTGTGTTTCCACCGGCGATGATCCCTGTCAGATGTTCAGCCGTCTGGAATTTCCAACCAATGAATTTTTTCCGCCCAATGTATCCGAAATGAACCCCGATGATACCTCCTGCTGTGGTTGCAAAAACTGAGCAGACACTGATTAAACAATACCTTGCAGGAACAGCACCTGTCTTATCGAGTATCAGCCGAAAAGACAGGTGCTGAGTTCATTATTTTTATTGTGAATTTGCTTCCTTTGCCCTCGGTGGAATCTACTGTTATGTAGCCACTGTGTTTTTCGATAATTTTATTTGCCAGTGCAAGACCTATTCCTATGCTGTTTTCATCTGAATTTTTTCCCTTGTAGAATCTTTCAAATATATGAGGCAGGTCGTCCTTGGCAATACCGCAACCATTGTCGGTAACTGTCACACAGGTGTAGAGCTTATTGTTACTGCATTCAATGTGTACCGCTCCGCCACAGGGGGTATGCTCTATGCAGTTCTTTGTAATGTTTTTCAGTGCTTCACAGAACCATCTTTTGTCACAATTAAGCACTGCACCGTTGTCCTCTGCGGTGACTGTTACTCCGTGTATATCTGCGATTATATCGGTGGCGGTGATGCAGTATTTCAGAATATCCGATGCTTGTTCGGGTTTTATCTTCATCTCAATGCTTTCGGCGTCCAGCTTTGAGAGGGTCAGCAGTGACTGCACCAGAAAGCTGATGTTTCCCGATGCCTGCTTGATATCCTGCAAAAATTCGCTCCTCAGCTTTGGGGGCATATCTGGGTCGTCAAGCAGGTTTTCAACAATTATTATGATAGAAGTCAGCGGAGTTTTCAGCTGATGGGAGATGTCGGAGAGAGAGTTTTTTAAATTCTCCTTTGCCTGTCGGTCATACTCCGAGCGTTCACGCAGCATAAGGGCAGTCTTGTATATCTCGTTCTTTAGCAGGGATCGATCGTCCTCGGTATTTGTGTCTATTTCGGGACTGCTGTAGCCACTGTTCAGTTTTGCAAGGTAGCCTGTGAGCTTTACGATACCGTTTTTCTCGCTTCTGTGATAAAGCTCCGCAGCAGTCAGCAAAATAAGCCCAAACAGAACTGTAGCAATTCCCGACAGCAAAGCCGTCCGGGTGCTGTTTGCCTCGTTTTCCTCGGTTATCCAGTCCTGCTGTGATATACCGTACTGTGAAAGATCTACCGAATGATTTGCTTCGGTTTTGCTGTTCAGCATCTCGGCTATCTCGGTATCTGTGATGTCGGGATATTTTTCCTTTATAAGTGAAATCACCTTATATGCTGTCTTGCTTTCCGCTGTGCGTATTTTTACAAGGCTTATGCTCATAAGACAAGAAATTCCAACTGCACAAAGTATGATTATCACAAGTGTGATGATTATGAATTTTTTGTGGTTGGTCATTTCTTCTCCATTCTGTACCCAATTCCCTTGACGGTCTTTATAAGGTCTGTATCCAGCTTGGTTCTGATACGCTTTATGTAAACGGTGAGTGTGTTGTCATTGACATAATTTCCTGCTATATCCCAAATTTTGTCAAGTATGCTTTCTCTGCTGACGGTCTTGCCCGGGTTTTGCATCAGCAGTGAAAATATGCGGTATTCCAGAGCGGTAAGCTCCACCACACTGCCGTTTTTGCGTATTTCTCTTTTATCCGTATCAAGTGTGATATCGCCCGTGGCGATCACAGTGTTTGTGTCCTTTGGCTTGCGTGTAAAACGTCTTATCCTTGCCAGCAGTTCCCGTGTGGAAAACGGTTTTGTGATGTAATCGTCCGCACCGAGGTCAAAGCCCTTAACAATACTATCCTCATCATCAAGTGCCGTGAGAAATATCACGGGAGCATCGTTATACTTCTGAATATCTTTATACAGTTCAAAGCCGTTGCCGTCGGGCAGAGTGATGTCAATTATTATCAGCCCGTAGTCTTTTGAACAGTTTTTCAGTGCTTCTGCACAGTTCTCGCACAGAGTTGGGGAGTAGCCGTTGTTTTTGAGTGTATAGAGCAAGCCTTTTGAAATGGCTTTGTTGTCCTCGATGAGTAAAATATCCATAAATATCTCCGAAATCCCCGCCGAAGCGGGGACGTTTT
>CACYCD010000072.1 GCA_902772755.1 uncultured Ruminococcus sp. | reverse complement strand
GCAGGTTGAAGTATGAAAATATGTCTGAAAGTTAATTTTCAAAGACAAAAAGCAATGAAATTTGCTGCATCGGTGATAAAGGTTTTGCTTGATAACGGTGCTGTGCTTTCTATGGATGAACGGGCAAGACAGTTTTTCAGCGGATATGACAACATAGTTTTTTACAGGGACGAGGGTTCGACTTTTCAAAACGCCGACTGTGTGGTGACTATAGGCGGTGACGGTACAATAATCCGCAATGCCCTGTTTGCCGCAAAACAGGATATCCCACTTGTTGGCATAAATGCAGGCAGAGTGGGCTATGCCGCAGAGCTTGAACCTACCGAGATAGATTTGCTGAAAAAGATTTTCACAGGTGATTATTCCATTGAAGAAAGAATGATGCTTGATGTCACCATAGAAACCGCAGAGGGTGAAAAATCCTATTCCTGCATAAACGATGTTGTTATATCCAGAGGTCAGCTTTCCAGGATCATAGATATGACTCTGTTTTTAAACGGAGAACGCACAATGAATTACCGTGCGGACGGTCTGATCTTCGCCACCCCGACCGGCAGTACTGCTTACTCGCTTTCGGCAGGAGGTCCCGTTGTTCAGCCAACGATGCAGTGCATAGTTATGACGCCTATCTGCCCCTACGCCCTGATGGATAAGACGATAATCTTTGCCCCCGAAGCACAGCTTTCTGTCGTGGCTAACCGCATAACCGATGATGACCTGCGAAGCTTTGTGACGATCGACGGTCAGACCGTAATACCGCTTTCGATGAATGACAGGGTGAAAATAACCAGATCTCCGCTGAAATTCAAGTTGATCTCACTTAAAGAAAGAAACTTCTGTCGTCTTGTCGGTCAAAAGCTGAAGGAGGATTACTGATGAAGTCCTCACGACATACAAAGATTTTGGAGTTGGTCAGTGAGTATGACATAACTACTCAGGAGGAACTGCTTTCACGGCTGAATGAAGCCGGTTTTAAGGTCACGCAGGCGACAGTTTCCAGAGATATTAAGGAGCTTCGGCTGATCAAGCGTTTGTCCGCAGACGGAAAATACCGCTATACCACCAATGCTAAAAATGCCCTCGACAATCAGGCGACCTTTGAATCGCTGTTTGCGTCCTCGGCACTGTCTGTGGAAAGTGCGGAAAATATCGCAGTGGTAAAGACTATGAGCGGAATGGCACAGGCTGTATGTGCCGCACTCGACAATATAAATTATAACAATGTGATCGGCACTATCGCAGGTGACGATACTATCTTTATTGTAGTAAGATCAAAATATGATGCCGTTTATCTGGCTGATGAATTGAGAAAAATGCTGTGACAAAGAGGAATATATGCTTAACTCCCTATACATTGAAAATATTGCTGTAATAGAAAAAACAAATATAGAGTTTACTAAGGGGCTCAACGCTCTCACGGGCGAAACAGGTGCAGGAAAAAGTATAATAATAGATTCTATAAATGCGGTAACAGGTCACCGCACAGGCAGGGACATAATCCGTACCGGTGCAGACAAGGCTTATGTTGCCGCTGAATTTACAGATGTACATGAGGAGATCCTGAAAAAAGCCGAAGAGCTCGGCTACAGCAGTGATGACAACTCCCTGATACTCAGCCGTGAGCTTTCGGCAAGCGGCAGAAGTGTATGCAGAGTAAATCAACGCCCTGCTACCCTGTCAATACTCAAAGAGCTGGGCATATATCTGATAAATATTCACGGTCAGCACGAGAGTCTGGAACTGATGCAGTCAGATTCTCACATAAATTATATAGATAACTTTGCAGAGCTGGGCGAGGCAGTTGCAGATTATAATTCTTCATATAAAGAGCTAAAACGCCTTGAAAAAATAATCAAGACCTCACAGACTGACGAAAGCCGACGTCTTGCCGAAATTGACTTGCTTTCATTTCAGGTGGACGAGATAAACACCGCCGCACTTGAGGTCGGAGAGGACGAAGCTCTTGAAGATGAAAAACGATTGCTCGAAAACAGCGAAAAAATACGCAGTCTGCTCAGTAAAGCGGCTTCTCTGCTTTCAGGTTACGGGGAGGGCAATGCCTGTGATCTGGTCGATGAAGCCAGCTCAAACCTCATAAAAGCCTCCAATCTCTATGAGCCGGCAGAGGATCTGAGCAATCGTCTTGCCGATTTTTCATACACCTTGCAGGACATAGCTGCTGAGATCAGCGAAAAAGCTGAGGAGCTTAACCTTGAACCCGCAAGACTTGATGAGATAGAGGAACGGCTTGACGAGATATACAGACTTAAACGCAAGTACGGACAGAGCATAGAGCTTATCCTTGAATTTAGGGACGAAGCCTTTGAACGGCTTACAGAGCTTCAGAACTATGACGAGAATATGTCCAAGGCAAAGGCAGATTACAAAACAGTGCTGGCTGAAACTACCAAAAAAGCCGAAGCTCTTACAGAACTGAGAAAAAGATCGGGCGAGGAGTTCTCACAAAAAGTACAGCAGGAAATGAAATTTCTCGATATGCCGAATGTTAGGATATTTGTTTCCATAGAAGAGATACCGCTCTCTCCCACGGGACGTGACAGGGTGGAGATACTCATTTCAGCCAATCCGGGAGAAACGCCCAAACCCGTTACAAAAATCGCCTCGGGCGGTGAGCTGTCGAGAATGATGCTTGCCATTAAAACCGTGCTTTCCGAG
>CACYCD010000071.1 GCA_902772755.1 uncultured Ruminococcus sp. | reverse complement strand
TTTCGGGAGATGCAGTGACAGTCTTGCCTGTTTCGACAGCATAGGCGACAGCCTCCCTCAGTGATATTTGTCCGTCACAGGGGTCAACAGTATCCCACGGTATATCGGGAACAGTACTCTTGTCCTCCTGAATATTGAGGTGGGTAATATTGATTCCCGTACTTCCGTTTTGCGAAAAGTTGACACCTACACGGATATAGGCGGAGTTTTCGGGGGCAAAGTTATTTCCCCATGAGGTTAGCTCTATTTTTTCCGTCTGCTCACCCGGCTTAAGATCAAATTTTACGGAATCTTTGAGATTGACGAATTTGCTATCATAATTGGTATAGATAATATAGTCGCCGTATAGCTCCTCCTCCTTGCCTACGCTGGTATTTTTGATAACGAAGGAAATCTTTTCCGAGTTGTTGAGCTTGGTGGATTTCTTCGGCATAGCGGAGGTTTCTGCGGTGTTTTCTTCGGTGGGAATGATCTCACAGTTGAAGTAAGACAGCTCGTATTCGGGCGAGAGCACCCAGTAATTGCCCTTGTCTGTGGCAAGACTGAGTGCGAATCTGACCTTTGAGCCGAGCTTTGCCACCCTGATCTTGTCGGGCAGATAGCCTGCACCTGCCACCTCGGTATAGGTGCAGTTACAGCTTTGCCACTCGCCCCACCTGTCGTCCTTGCAGTAGGAGGTGTACGCAGTGACAGACCTGCAGTTGCTGACGTCCTTACAGCTGTTCCAGCCGGAGTGCTTTACGGCTACCTCGGCAGTTTCCGAGTCGATGGCTATTTTTTCGACATCGGCTTTCATACTGATTCCCGAAAAATCATATCCGCTGTCGGTAACCTCAAATTCCTTCGTCATTTTGTTGTTGCAGAAATAAGCCTCGGTGATGTCCTTGTCGCTGTTTATGGTGATGAGAGCCTTGTATTTGCCGGCGGCAATACCGCTCATTCTAAAAGAACCGAAATAATTGCGGGTCTTTTTTGTATCGACCGAAGTATAGTGTCTGTACGTCTTAATGGTTTTGCCCTCGGAGTTTTGCAACTTGCAGACTATCTTGATAGTTCCGACAGCGTGTACATTTTTATCGTAGCTTTCCTTTTTTGTACCCATATCGGTAAACGTGTAAGAAACGCAAAAATCCTTAGTATTTACCGTTCCCTCGTCAGGTGCGTTTTCAACTGCCGAAACACGTATATCGGTTGGGAAAAAGTCTATGTCGGTATTTCTGTTTTTGGTGGCTGCTGTGTCGGTCTCTCTCATTGAGGTTATGCTCTTTGAGTAGGGTGTGAGTGCGGTATAAGCGATCACCTCTGCACCGTATTCCTTGCACTTGACATAGCGTGTTCCGCCGTATCTGCCTTCGCACTGCTCCAGCCCGACCACGGTCAGAGTGTTTGATACGTCACGGCGGTTTCTGTCGTTTATGCCGTAGGTGGTGTCGTAGTCTTCCGTGCTGTTGTCAGAGTCTGCGATTATCAGTGAATCGTAGTATCTGATATCATTTTGGCTGTATTCGTTGTTTGTTATCACACCAAAAAGGGTCACTGCGTGGGTGGAATCGAAGGAGCCGTATTCAGATCTCCACACAAGTGAAAGCCCTACGGCTTTGCCTGCTTTGAGGTCTTGTATCATCTCCGGTGCAGTTTGGAAAAAGTTCTGCGTGAGATCTCTTTCCTTGTAAAGCTCATCGGCTAAGTACTCGGGAAGGAATGCACCCGTTCCCTTATGGCTGAACAGGGAGTAGTCACAGCCGTCAAAGAACCAGTCAAGTCCTTCGGAAATATCGTTGCCTGTATTGTAAAAGCCTTCTGTGAAGGCATCGAGGATATCGTCCTCCGACTTGAAGCCTGCCTGCTCTGCCCAGCCCGTATACTTTAGGGCATCTCTAAAAACCTCTAGCCCTCTTATTGCACCATAGCTTCAACCGTCATATTGTCCAAAATCCTCTCACAATACGTCAGTATTACTTCGTGAATTTTGGGCAATCTGCCCATTAAATCTACGGCACACTAAAACTACTCTAGGTTTTTAGAGATGCCCTTTAGCATATCGGAACAGGTTGCAGCCCAGCAGAAGGAGCTGTCATTGTTGTTATATACCTTTTCGGCGTCAATAAAGTCGATAGACTCCATTGCAAAATCACCGCCGAGGGCATAATTTGCCTTGAGCTTTTTCTGGATAACATCAATGTTTTCGGCGGTAAGTCCCGTGAGAAAAACCTCTTTTTTGGTGTTGGGTATGGTGAAGGTTGCCGAGTAGTAGCCGCCCGAGGCTGCCACTGTTGAGCAGGACGGGGCTGTATCGCTTCTGACTGCCGCCTCCGCACAGAACGGAAGCGTACCTGTAAGCATTACGGCTGACAGTGCGAGGCTTATGATTTTTTTGATCGGTTTTATATCTGCACTTCCTATACTGTTTCGGGTTCGGGATATTCCGTGCCGAAGGTTTCAGCCGTAACGCACTTGATGACCTGGTCGTCCAGCGGTTTGTCACGGAAATCCGTATCGCACTCTGCTATCTCGTTTATTACGTCCATACCCTCGATGACCTTGCCGAAGGCGGCATACTGTCCGTCAAGGTGGGGGGAGTTCTTGTGCATAATAAAGAACTGACTGCCGGCGGAGTTGGGCATCATCGAACGAGCCATAGACAGCACGCCCTCGGTGTGTTTTAGGTCGTTCTTGAAGCCGTTTGCGGAAAACTCACCCTTTATGCCGTAGCCGGGACCGCCCGTGCCTGTGCCGTAGGGACAGCCTCCCTGTATCATAAAGCCGTATATAACTCTGTGGAAGGTAAGTCCGTTGTAAAAGCCCTTGTTTACAAGGCTGAGGAAGTTATTCACGGTGTTGGGAGCTATATCGGGGTACAGCTCTGCTTTAAAGGTTTTTCCGTTTTCCATTTCAAATGTTACGATCGGGTTTGACATAATGTTTTCTCCTATCTTATAAGTAAATATGCAAAATAAGCCGAGTACAAGCAGAGCATTGCACCTCCGCCTATTCGTGAAAGCTGTTTCTTCCTCACGGAAAACAACAGCAGTGAAGTGATCGCCGACACAGCGACAATGCCGTCTGTGATAAAGCTTCTGCTGAACGGTACGGGAGTGATGAGCGAGGTAGTTCCCAGAACAAACAGAATGTTGAAGATGTTGCTGCCAACAATGTTTCCTATGGCGATGTCGTTCTTGCCCTTGCGTGAGGCGGTGACGGAGGTCACCAGCTCGGGCAGTGACGTGCCGAAGGCTACGATGGTAAGCCCGATCAGAGCGTCACTCAGCTTCATCAGCTTTGCAAGGGAGGTGGCGGCGTCTACGGAAAGATCTGCACCAAACACCACCGCAACTCCGCCCAGAACGGTTACGATCAGGTTGAAGGGTACGCTGACTCTTTTCTTTTCGTCCTCGGGGCTGTCCTGCGTTCTGTTGTGCAGTGAGGAATAGATGAGATATCCCAGAAACAGCAGAAACATTGCCCAGAAAATTATTCCGCACAGGAATGAAAGCTCCTCGCTGACAACGCCCATCACCACAAGCACCACGCTTACGGCAATGGTAAAGGGTATCTCTATGCGGAGGGTGTTTTTTTGCACTGCCATTGGGGAGATCAGGGCTGCAATGCCCAAAATCAGCCACACGTTCATAATGTTGCTGCCTATGATGTTGCCTATCGCAACTCCGCCGGATTGCTTTATGGCTGCGGTGATGCTGATAGCCGCCTCGGGTGCGGAGGTGCCGAACGCCACCACCGTAAGCCCGATGACGATCTGCGGAATACCGAAGTGTGCAGCTATGTCGCTCACGCCGTCAACAAAAAAGTCAGCTCCCTTGACCAGCAGTACAAAGCCTGCTGCCAATAAAACAAGCTGCCAAAGAATTTCCATCCGTTCACTCTCCTTTGTTTGTATGCTTCTATCTTATCAAGTTTGAAGAATTAAGTCAATGAAAATTTTGAGAAAACACACACTCACTTCAAATAATCATCACAAACGGGGTGTATTATAAAGACACTCCAAAGGATACGGAGTTTTATAACAGAGTTTTACGAATAGTTTGATATGTTTTTCATTGTTTCCTTCCTTTTTAAAAATTTACACAAAAGCAAAGCACCGGTACTCAGCGTATCGGTGTTTTGCTCTGCAAAAAATAAGTTATTGACAAAATATCGTATTTTTATTATTATATATGTTAGGATAAATTTGTATGAAACGGGGGTTACGGGCGTGAAAAGATACAAATTTGATCCGGTCACGATGTCAGCGTTGGAAAAGCTCAGAGTTCCGCTGGCGGTATATCAGTTTCTTGAAAAAAGGGTAGTTACCATAGCCTTGTCGGACGGCTTCTGTGAGCTTTTTGGATATGACGACAAAGCTC
>CACYCD010000070.1 GCA_902772755.1 uncultured Ruminococcus sp. | reverse complement strand
AGAATGTCAATTCCTACGGCAAGGGACTTGAAGAAAAAATATCCTTTGCACAGCTGATAGGTGAGATAGACAGCATTGACGGTGACTACTGGCTGAGGTTTATGACAAGTCATCCGAAGGACTGTTCAAGGGAGCTTATCGACACGATAGCACAGAGCCGTCACATCTCAAAGCATCTGCACCTGCCGTTCCAGAGCGGTTCGGACAGGATATTAAAGCTGATGAACCGTCATTATGACAGAAAAAAATATCTTGACATTGTAAACTACGCCAAGGAGAAGATCCCGGGCTTGTCGCTCACAAGTGACATAATCGTAGGCTTCCCGGGTGAGACTTATGAGGATTTCAAGCAGACGCTTACCCTTGTCAGGGAGGTGGAGTTCACCTCGCTGTTCACCTTTATATACTCGCCCAGGGTAGGCACGCCTGCCGCCTCGATGGACGACCCGATCCCTGCCAAGGAAAAGTCAAAGTGGTTTCAGGAGCTTCTTGCCGTGCAGGAGGAAATTGCCGCACGTCGCTGTGCTTCAATGGTAGGCAATGAAGAAAAAATCCTTGTTGAGGGAGTAAATCCCAAAACAGGTGAACTGCAGTGCCGTACCTCGGGAAATATCATTGTGGAGTGTCAGGGCGACAAAAGCCTTATCGGAACCTTCCAAACCGCAGAGATAACCAAGGCACGCAACTGGATATTAAAGGGAAAACTGATTTGATTTAGATATAAATTCACTCAAACCTATACGGTTTTTGTTATAATAAAGGAGATAATCAAAATGGAAGAAAACAAGATAATAGAGCTTGCAAGACAGATAGGCACCCTCATTCAGCAGGAGGATTGCTACAAGAAAATGGAAGCTGCAAGGATAGCCTCCGATGAGGACGCAGAACTGCAAAAGCTTTTTAATGACTTTGGAGAAACACGCACACTTCTCAATGAGGAGTCCATGAAAAAGGACAGAGATACAGCAAAGATCTATGAGTACAACACAAAAATGCGTGAGATGTACGATGTCATTATGAATAACGAATATATGAAGGCATACAACGAGGCAAAGGCAGAGCTGGACGCTGTGCTGAACAGAGTGAATGCGATCATCAACCAGTCCGCACAGGGCGAAGACCCTGCAACCACCGACTACCATGAGAGCTGTCACGGCAACTGTGCAAGCTGCGGCGGTTGCTGATCTTATAGATTATCCATAGAGAGGAAGTGAGCAAATGGCAGATCTATCACCTATGATGAGACAGTATTATGAGATAAAAGAAAAAAACAAGGACAGCATCCTCTTTTTCAGGCTCGGAGATTTCTATGAGATGTTCTTTGATGATGCCAAGCTGGCTTCCAAAGAGCTTGAACTCACCCTGACAGGCAGGGACTGCGGACAAAAGGAACGTGCCCCCATGTGTGGCATACCCTTTCACAGCAGTGAGCAGTATATAGCACGCCTAGTGCAAAAGGGCTATAAGGTCGCTATCTGCGAACAGACAGAAGATCCAGCCAAGGCAAAGGGGATAGTTAAAAGAGAAATAGTCCGAGTCATAACCCCGGGTACTGTCATAGAGTCAAGTATGCTGGACGAGGGCAAGAACAACTTTATAGCCTCTGCTTTTATGCTAAACGGCAAAATAGGTCTTGCCTTCTGTGATATTTCTACAGGAGAATTATTTATTACAGAGCTGAACGGTAAAAAGCTGCAGGAACAGCTTCAGGATCAGCTTATAAGCTATTCCCCCAGTGAGATCCTTATCGGCGGTGAAATAGTCAGGTTTACCACTCTGGCGGTATTTATCAAGGATAAGCTGCATGCATCGGTAGAGATGCTCAGTGATGATGAATTTGCCTATGAGCCTAGTCTTGAAAATGTCAAAAAACAGTTCAAGCCCGAACAGACTGAGGCAATAAGCGGTCAGAAGGAGCTTGTTTCTGCATTGGGAGCACTCTTGGGCTACCTCAAAAAAACGCAGAAAACCGGCTTTGAACGCATAGGAAGCTTTGAATACTGCACTGAGAACCAGTTTATGCACCTTGACTATAACACACGCAGAAATCTTGAGCTTACGCAGACGATGATGAACGGCGATAAAAAAGGATCGCTTATCTGGTTGCTTGACAAGACCAAAACCGCTATGGGCAAACGACTTCTCCGCTACTGGATAGAGCATCCGCTGATGAACCTCTCCGCAATACTGCATAGGCAGAGTGCCGTGGGTGACCTTGTTTCCGATACGGTACAGCGTATGGAGATTTCCGAGGCTCTGACAGGCGTATTTGATATGGAGCGTCTGATGACGAGGATCGTCTGTGGCAGTGCAAATGCACGTGACCTGCGTTCTCTGGCTTCGGCTTTGGCACAGCTTCCTCAGATCAAGACTCTTGTCGAGAAGTTCGATTCAAGAATGATGAAAAAAGTCTATAGGAATATAGACCCGCTGGAGGACATATTTCAGCTCATAGATTCCGCATTAGAGGAAAATCCCCCGTTAGCCGTCAAAGAGGGCGGTATGATAAAAGAGGGGTACGACAAGGAGCTTGATTCTGTGCGTGCCGATATGAACGGCGGTACAGACCTGCTCAAAAAGATAGAAGCAGAACAAAAGGAAAAAACGGGAATAACCAAGCTAAAGGTAGGTTATAACCGTGTTTTCGGTTACTATATAGAGGTGACAAATTCCTT
>CACYCD010000069.1 GCA_902772755.1 uncultured Ruminococcus sp. | reverse complement strand
GAGAGAACGCTTTCTGTACTCGGCTACCTTGTCCCAGTCGAGCATATCTGCGAGATCCTCATAATCCCAGTACTCGATCTTCTGGATCTCGTGAGAGGTGCGGAAACCGTCAAAGAAATGCAGGAACGGAACAGTACCCTTGATAGCAGCCAGGTGAGCAACAGCACCCAAATCCATACATTCCTGGGGGTTGTTGGAGCAGAGCATTGCATAACCTGTCTGACGGCAGGCGTATACGTCTGAGTGGTCACCAAAGATAGAGAGTGCGTGGCTTGTGAGAGCACGTGCGGATACGTGGATAACAGAGGGCAAAAGCTCACCTGCCATCTTGTACATATTCGGGATCATAAGCAGTAAGCCCTGTGAAGCTGTGTATGTGGTTGTAAGAGCACCTGCTGTGAGTGAGCCGTGAACAGCACCTGCTGCACCGCCCTCGCTCTGCATCTCAGTTACCTGAACCTCTCTGCCGAAAAGATTCTTTCTGCCTGCTGTAGCGTATTTGTCTGTTTCGTCAGCCATAACGGATGACGGGGTGATGGGGTAAATAGCCGCAACGTCGGTAAACGCATAGGATACATGGGCGGTTGCGGAGTTACCATCCATCGTTTTCATGTGTCTTGCCATGGGAAATTCCTCCTTCAAAATTTCAAACTATAGAAATCCACCGCTTAAAACGCCGATTTTTATACAGATTATATCTGAAAAAAACCGATAAAAGCGGAAAACTATATTTCATTCTTTATCTTATCACTTTTATACAAAAAAGTAAAGTGAAATTGCATTTTTTATTTGACAAAAATTTGTTTTTTATGTAGAATTATTGTGGGGCTGTTTATAAACGCAGAAATCCCCTTTTCATAATAGTATAAACTGATAAACTGAAAGGAAGCAACAATATGTCTGATGACATCGGAGGGTCTAAAAAAAGCTTTTTTGACAAGCTGTTTGGCTCAAAAGATCAAGAACAGGAAACAGGCAGGACAGAAGCCAAAATACTGAACCTTGTTGAAGAGGGCAGAGAAAAGGGCTATCTGAAAAGCCAGACTGAAAATATAATCGTAAACCTATTTGATTTTGATGACACAGTCGCCTGCGAGATCATGACTCACCGCAAGGATATGACTGCGGTCGAGGATACGCAGGAGCTGTCGGAGATCGTTTCCATTGCAATAGAGAGCGGTTTTTCACGCATACCTATATATCACGAGGATATTGACGACATAGTGGGCGTGCTGTATGTCAAGGACCTGCTGAAATACGTCTGCTCCGATGTACCCGATAATTTCCGCATAACCGACATAGCAAGAAGCGTGCTGTTTGTGCCGAGGGGAAAAAACATCAGTCAGCTTTTTACCGAGATGACGAAGCGACATATTCAGCTTGCCATTGTGGTTGACGAGTACGGAGGCACAGAGGGGCTTATAACAATGGAGGACATCATAGAGGATATTATGGGAAATATCCAGGACGAATACGACAACGAGGACGAAGAGATAACCAAGCTCTCCGACAACAAATTCACCGTGGACGGCTCTGCAATGCTGGACGATGTGAACCAGCTGACGGGCTGCAGCTTCGATTCTCCCGACTGCGAAACGATAGCCGGCTACATACTGGAACGCACGGGATACGTCCCGGGCAACGGCGAGCATCCCGAGGTCATCGACAACGGCGTAAAGCTCACAGTGCTGGAGGTCGAGGACAGAAGGATCTCAAAGGTAATGATAGAAAAACTGACTGCCGAGGTATAAAATGAGTGAACACAATTCTCAGACAGAGAATAAAAATACAAGCAAAAAATGGCTTGTCATACTGCTTTCAATAACAGCTCTGATAGGCTTGGGCGTGGGAGGATATTTCTACTTTAACCCCTACATAAATTTTGACACTGCACAGGCAGAGAAGGACATCAGGCTTGCACCCTGCTGCCGTCAATTCAAGGTGGGAGAGTACAAGTTCAAATTCATAGTAAAGGACATCTCACCCGACAGCGAGACAGTCAAGGACAGCAGCGGTCTGACCTACACCACGACAGTTACGCTCTCCTGCTCCACCTACAGAGTTGAGGACTTGAAGGTGACTGCGGAATATATCGGTGACAACTCACAGGGCTACACCCTGAAGGAAGTGACCTGTGGAAAACACTACACACTTACCGCAGTAAGTGGCTTTGATGAGGATCTGGCTATAAAAAAAGCCACCGAGCTGTACGGCAAGGCGACTATCCGCTCACACAGCACCGTACTTTCCAAGGGTGAGGACACCATAAGAATGGCTGTGAACTCTGCAAAGAACAACGGTATCATCACGATGCACTATATCTTTGACAGCGTTGAGGGCTGGATACTTACAGAGATAAACGACGACAACATCTCAAAGAAGGCTCAGCACACAAAGACCTTGAAGGAAGGGTCAAATCAGCTGTTCTCAAACCCTGCGGTGAGAAATATTATGCTGTTCGGCACTGATGCCGACTATGACCCCAGACGGAGCGATGCCATAATCCTGCTTTCAATAGATGGCAACAACAATGAGCTGAAGCTCACTTCATTTATGAGAGATACTTATGTCAACATACCAAAATATGGTATGGACAAGCTCAATGCCGCCTATGCCTACGGCAAGGCAAAGCTGGCTGTCAAGACCATTGAGGACAACTACGGCATCAAGATAGACAACTACATCACAGTCGGCTTCTCCGATTTTGAAGAGATCATCGACACCCTCGGCGGAATTGAGATAAAGCTCACCGCAGACGAGTGTGGCTACATCAACTGGCAGATGGGCAAAAACGGACAGTCGGGTCAGATAAAAGAGAAAAACGGTGTGCAGAAGATAAACGGCAGGCAGGCACTCTGGCTGTGCCGTGACAGAGGCAGTGAGGTGTACTTTGGCGATGACTTCACACGCACAAGCCGGCAGAGAAGGCTTCTTAAAGCTATAGTGAACGCTTACGACTCCGCTTCGTCTGTTGAAATTATGAAGCTCCTGCCAAAGCTGAAAAAGCTGGTGACTACCGACCTCAAAAAAGAGGACCTCACCTGGCTTGCAAACAACACTCCGAGCTTTGCCAAATACACTGTCAAGGACAAGTGCATACCCGCAGCAAAAGCAGGCTGGCAGCAGGGTAACTCCGAGGTAGGTGCCTGGGTGATCCACATAAACAACTGGACAGACACCCGCAGCGACTTGGCGGAATTTATCTATTCGGACGTAAAGCTGAGATAACATTCTATTCTGTAATATTTCATAAATAAGCCTTCCTCTACGAGGGAGGTTTTTTCTGCACAAAAATAAATGT
>CACYCD010000068.1 GCA_902772755.1 uncultured Ruminococcus sp. | reverse complement strand
TCAGACCATATCTTTTCAAGCTGGTTTTCGGGTATTTTCGGTCCGTCATTGTATACACTCAGGCGACAGGTGCTGTCTGCCGAGGTAAGTGTGACCTTGACGTTTTTGCCCTTTGGGGTGTGCTTGACTGCGTTCATTATATAATTGTTGAAAATGTGTTCAATGTGTTTTTCCGATATGCTCAGGGATATTCCGCTTTCGATATCATAAGTAAAATTCAGACTTTTTGAATGCATTGTGCCTGTGATTTTTCGGCACAGCTCCGTGAGCTTTGAGGAGAGGTTGATCTCCTCGGGTTCAGCTTTGAATGTTTCCCTTTCATCGGCGGAATACTGCAAAAATCCCGTGATGAGCATACTCATCTTTTGTATTTCTTCAATTACGGAATTGTAGTAGTACTTCTTCTTTTCGGGATCTGTGGTGCAGTTCATCATCTCCACCTGCCCCGAGATTATCGCAAGCGGTGTTTTAAGCTCGTGCGTTGTGGTTCGGACAAACTTGTTACGCATATCCTCGTATTTTTTCAGGTTGTTGATATCCTCCTTCAGCAAAAAGTTGTAGTTGCTTATGGAGTTGATGTTGTCCTGTATGGTGTCCGCCATATCATTAAAATTTACAGCCAGCTCGCCTACCTCGTCCTTGGGGATCTCTCCCTTGTAGCGGACGGAGTAGTCCTTGTTTGAAATATTCTTAACTGCAGTGTTCAGCTGACGTATCGACTTTGTGAGCCTTCCCATCATCAAAAACAGCGACAGACCGCAGACGATTATGTAAATTGCCAAAACAGAAACAAGCACATTATTTGTATATGAGAATATCGCTTCCAGATTACGCATTCTTTCTTTAATAAAAATGTAGTAATTCTTTCCCTTGTAAGAAACTATCTTTTGAAGTGTAATGGTTTCGTTTCCGGTTTTATTTTCCTCCGAATATTTTGGCTGTGCATCTTTTGAAAAATTCGCAAAAACGACTTTATCAAAATCTCCGCCGGGTTCCCGATATGGATTTGCAGTTTCCTTCTGATGGCGTCGATTGGTGTATATCAGTTTCTGTGAGGAGTCGTATATCCTAATGGTGTAGTTGTTGTCGTTATATTCCTCAATGTGATCATCAAGCTTGATGGGATCGGAAATATCCGTGGATTCCGTCATTTCAACCAAAAATCCGGACATATTCTCTTTTTGATGGCTGATAAAAAGATTTTTCTGCGTATAAATATATATAGGCACAAAAATTGTGGTTATGGCAGTAAATACCGCAACTATCTTCAAAGCGTATTTAACCGAGATTCTTTTTAGCATCGTCCACCTCAAAATAATAGCCTACGCCATAGACGGATTTTATGTACTTGTGCTTGTCGGTCAGCTTCTTGCGGAGCTGTTTTATTATGGTATCGACCGTTCTGAAATCGCCAAAATAGTCGAAGCCCCACACTCTGTCCAAAATGGTGTTGCGGTCAAGCACTATTTTCTCATTGGTGATAAAGTACATAAGCAGGTCATACTCCTTGGGCGTGGTGGTGATCTCCTGCCCGTCAACATAAACCCTGTGCAGTTGGGTATCTATTTGCAAAGCTCCCTTTGTCAATAGCTTTCCCGACCGCTTTGAGGTGCGGTTTATTATTGCGACTATCTGCTCACGCAGTACACTGAGCATAAACGGCTTGGTGATGTAGGTGTCCGCTCCCATATAAAAGCCCTGAAGCTGATCCGACTCCGTTTCACGTGCCGAGATCATAATTATGGGGACATCGCTCACCCTGCGTATTTCTTTGAGTACCTCAAGCCCATCAAGCCGAGGGAGCATACCGTCCAGCAGAATAATGTCTAAATTTGACTTGTTAGCTTCAAAGACCTCCAGAGCGTCTACGCCGTCACAGGCGACAAGCACATCAAAGCCACTCTGCGTAAGATAGTCCTGAATTGTGTTTCTGAGTTTTTCGTCATCCTCTACTACTAATATATGAATCAAATTTTCTACCCCTTGTTTGAAAGAATTGCACACGGCAATCTACATTATAACGGTAATCAAGTTATTTTTCAAGTCTGCATCAGCTTCATCAGTTCATCAAATACATAGTCGGCAGCTTCTTCAAGGGTGTACTGAGAGGTGTCAATGGTGATGTGAGCTTTTTTGGGGACCTCATACGGTGCGGAAATTCCCGTAAAATTGGGTATTTCTCCGTTTCTCGCCTTGCGGTAAAGTCCCTTGACATCACGTTTTTCACATTCCTCCAGCGGTGTGCTGACATATACCTCTATAAAGCTGTCGTAGCCGATTATCTCCTTTGCACGCACACGGTCACGGTGATACGGAGAAACGAATGAGGTTATCACGATCAAACCAGCATCGTTCATCAGCTTGCTGACCTCGGCGATCCTGCGGATATTTTCAATTCGGTCAGCTTCTGTAAAGCCCAGGTTTTTGTTCAGCCCCAAACGCACATTGTCGCCGTCAAGCTCCATAGTGTGACAGCCCTTTGCGAAAAATCGTTTTTCTACCTCGTTTGCAAGACTGGATTTGCCCGAGCCGGAAAGCCCTGTAAACCAGATGGTCTTTGGTGTCTGTCCTTTTTGGTCAGCCCTCTGTTCACGGGTGATGTCCATATTGTGCCAGGTGAGGTTGTCACCTCGTCTTAACGGGTGTTCAACCACTCCGCAGGCAGAGGTCATATTGGTTATCCTGTCAACGAGGATAAACGCTCCCAAGCCTTGATTATGTTCAAACTTGTCAAATACCACTTTTTCGGAGGTGCTGATATCGCACACGGCGATCTCGTTCTTAAAGATAGCCTTGGCTACGACCTCACTGCCGTCATTCACACCGACCTTGTATTTTATGTTCATCACTACTGCCGGCACACTCTTAGTGCCGAGCTTAAGCAGGTAGTTTTTTCCTGCAACCAGCTTTGTGCTGTCCATCCACAACAGCTTGGCAGTGAACAGACTGCCGACATAGGGCTTGCAGTTACTCGTCAGCACACAGCCACGGCTTACATCAAC
>CACYCD010000067.1 GCA_902772755.1 uncultured Ruminococcus sp. | reverse complement strand
GATCGCCGAAATATGCCACGAAAACGATGCCGTTCTGATCGTAGATGAAGCCCACGGCAGTCATCTGAAATTCGGCAGGGAATTTCCTCAGTCGGCAGTGGACTGCGGTGCAGATATAGTGATACAAAGTGTGCATAAGACCCTGCCCGCACTGACGGGTACGGCACTTCTGCATATCTGCACGGACAGGGTATCTCCCGAAGCCGTCAGGGAACACCTGCAAATATTTCAGACCTCATCGCCAAGCTATGTGCTGACAAGCTCGGTGGACACCTGCTTTGATGTGCTTGAAAAGGACGGAGAACGGCTGTTTTTTGAGTACGGCAGGAGATTGGAGCGGTTTTATCAAAGAGCTTCAAGGCTTAGAAATCTGTATCTCTTTTGCGGAGAAGATGTCTTTGCATTCGACAGGGGCAAGCTTGTGATAATGACCGACAGGGCGAATATCAGCGGAACACAGCTGCAAAAAATTCTCAGAGAGAAGTATAAGCTGGAGACCGAGATGTCCTCCCTGAACCACGTTATAGCGATGACCTCTGTTTATGACACAGATGAGGGCTTTGAGCGTCTGATACAGGCATTGGAAGAGCTTGACCGTGAACTGCTTCCCCAAAAAAAGGAAGTGCTTTCGTCCTTCCCTATACCGCAGTACATAATGTCCGTCTGCCGTGCGGAGGCTATGAGAAGCACCTTGGTGCCTTTGCAGGAGGCGGGGGGCAGGATATCCGCAGAGTATGTGTGTGCCTATCCTCCGGGAAGTCCGCTCTTAGTCCCCGGTGAACTGATAAGCAGTGAAATCGTAAATATTATCAGGCTTATGACGGCAAACAATGTGAAGATACATTCGTCTGCCATCGGTAGCTTGAAAATAGTTGAAGGAGAATAGAACCAATGAAAAAAGCATTGTGCCTTTTGTTGTGTACAGTATCAGTGTCAATGTGTCTCTTTGCAGTGGGCTGCGATGACGAACAAACTACGGAAGAGGATACCACATCATACGTTTTTACCGTACCCACGACCGAGGCGGCTACAGTACCGATCAATGTTGACGGGCTGGACAAGCTGGAGAAAAACCTTGTCTACACAGTTGCCGAGGAGGTTGACCAGTGGACGTGGAATGATGTCAAGTCCTTCGTCATCAAGGATATTGCAGGCTATTCCGAGCATTTGGGTACTGTATATATCAAGTACAGCCTGAATAACAAGAAGGGTAAGCCCGAAATAGCTTATATGTATGTTCTCATCGATCCCGATGCGAAGGCAGCGGAGATATACACACCGTATATGGATGTTGATGAAGAACAGTTCAACAAGGTGAAATCCGGTTATGTGAATCAGAAAAAATTCAACATCGAAAAAATCAATAAGTCACTGCAGGATCATTTTGCAAAATTGGATCTGTCTGATGAATGACCTATTGACACAGAGAAGAAAATAGGTTAAAATGGTTTATGTAATATATAAGGAGGTAACTGCCCTATGAAAAGAATTGTGACAGTTAGCACAAGAAACCTTGCCGAGTCTGCCAAAAAGGGTGGCTGCGGAGAGTGTCAAACATCCTGTCAGTCAGCTTGTAAGACATCCTGCGGTATCGCTAACCAGCAGTGCGAGGCTCTCAAAAAGGCTTCAAAGTAATATTCTGAAAATCGCCGTAGGGTAATCTATGGCGATTTTTATTGAGAGAGGAAAATAATGGTACATTGCTATAAAAACAACGGCTACAACATCGTGCTGGACAGCAACTCCGGAAGTGTTCACGCTGTAGATGCAGCAGCCTTTGACGTGATAAAAAACTATGAGAAAAAGAGCAGGGAAGAAATCAAATCAGAGGTGCTGTCTGCATATCCCGAGGTAACGGAGAGTGACGTTGAGGAGATTTTTGAGGATATAGAGGCTCTCAAAGCCGAGGGAAAGCTGTTTTCGGAGGACAGCTTCCGTGAGCTGGAGCTTGATATTCAGGCTCGTCCCACTGTGCTGAAGGCGTTGTGTCTGCACATTGCCCATGACTGCAATCTGTGCTGTAAGTACTGCTTTGCCGGTGAGGGTGAGTACAAGGGTGACCGCTCGCTGATGAGCTTTGAGGTCGGCAAACGTGCGTTGGATTTTCTTATTGAGAACAGCGGAACACGGAAAAATCTTGAAGTTGACTTTTTCGGCGGAGAACCGCTGATGAATTTTGAAGTGGTAAAACAGCTCGTAGCCTACGCAAGGAGCATAGAAAAAGAGAAAAACAAGAATTTCCGCTTTACCCTCACAACGAACGGAGTTTTGCTTGATGATGAGGTGATGGAGTGGGCTAACCGAGAGTGCTACAACGTGGTGCTTTCTCTTGACGGCAGAAAAGAGACCAACGACAGAATGAGGGTCTCCAAAAACAACAAGGGCTGTTATGACCTTATCCTTCCCAAATTCCAAAAAATGGCAGAAAGCCGTAAGCAGCAGGGCTATTACATAAGAGGCACTTACACACGCTATAACACCGATTTTTCAAACGATATCCTGCACTTGGCAGACCTTGGCTTTGAACAGCTTGCAATGGAACCCGTAGTTGCCGATCCCAAAATGGATTATGCTCTGCGTGAGGAGGACTTGCCCGTTCTCAAAGAACAGTATGATATCCTTGCAAAGGAGATGTGCAAGCGAAGCAGAGAGGGCAGAGGTTTTACATTTTTCCACTATATGATCGACCTCGAAGGCGGACCCTGCATCTATAAGAGAATATCGGGCTGCGGAGTAGGCACTGACTATATGGCAGTGACCCCGTGGGGAGATCTGTACCCCTGTCATCAGTTTGTGGGAGATGATAAATTCCTGCTGGGCAACGTGTTTGACGGAGTGAAGAATACCGAGCTTGTCAGGGAATTCAAGCTCTGCAATGTCTATTCGAGAAAAGCCTGTCAGGACTGTTTTGCAAAGCTCTATTGTTCGGGTGGCTGTTCAGCCAATGCCTATCACAGAACAGGAGCTATCACCGGCACCTGCGAGCTGAGCTGTGAGCTGCACCGCAGAAGAGTTGAGAATGCAATTATGATCAAGGTCGATGAGATGTTCAGGAACAGCTGAATACCGGCACCTTTGTTAATAAAAAGTTCATTGAAAGTTCATTCATTATATATTGATTTTGTAAATCTGTGGTTATATAATGATAGTAAGAACAGATGAAGAACCCTATGAAATATAATATGATGCCCCCCTTGTGAATATGTATAAGCTATAGAGGCTGTGTCCCGAAAAGACACAGCCTCTTACTTTTGAAAAATACCCGCATTGCCGATGCAATACGGGTACTCTTTTATGAAAAATTCTGGTTGAATCTTGCCAGAAATTCTCTTGTTCTGGGGTTTTTGGGATTTATGATGACCTCCTGAGGTGTACCCTCTTCGGCTATCACTCCGCTGTCCATAAAGATGATCTTGTCTGCCACGTCACGTGCAAACTCTATCTCATGTGTAACAACTATCATAGTGCTGTCTGAGCTTTTCAGTCCCCTGATAACATTGAGTACCTCGCCTGTCAGCTCGGGATCAAGTGCGGAGGTCGGCTCGTCAAAGCACAGAACATCGGGATCAAGTGCCAATGCACGTGCAATAGCCACACGCTGCTGCTGACCACCGCTGAGGTTGCCGGGGTACTCATCCTTTTTTTCGGACAGTCCGACTTTTTTCAACAGGCTGAGAACGTTTTCCCTGATCTTTTCCGCAGCAGCCCTATAGGTTTTTTCTCCCATATACTCTCCCTCGTTTTTCAGCTGTTCCTTAGCCATAAGCAGGGGAGCAAGTGAGATATTGCTGATCACGCTGTATTGCGGAAAAAGATTGAATGACTGAAACACCAGCCCAAAATGCAGACGCTTGCGACGTATCTCCTTTTCGTTCCGCTTGGTGTTTTTATCGGCGTCAAGCAGAGTTTCTCCGTTTACGATTATCCTGCCCTTGTCGGGAGTTTCCAAAAAGTTAAGACATCTGAGCAGGGTGGTCTTGCCCGAGCCGGATGAGCCGATTATAGCCAGCACCTCTCCCTTTTCCAGCGAAAAACTGATATTTTTCAGAACCTCGTTTTTGCCGAAGCTCTTCTGTATGTTTTCTACATTTAAAATAGACATAAGCTATCTCCGTCCTATGCTTCTTTTACCTGCTTGCCTGTTATGTGCTCGGGTACAAGCTCCATACACAGTGTGCTGTCGGCAAACCGTTTTATCTCGTCCGCTATGTATTCTTCATCTGATGTAAATTTACAGCTCAACTCCCGACTTATACGCAGTACCTCATCGTGGCTGTCTATAAAGCTCAGCCTGCCGAACACGACAACGCTCTTTATGTTTAAAGCCCATTCGCCCTCGTTCTTAAAACCGCTGTCATATACGCAAAAGCAGGCTTTATCACAGGCTTTTACCGCATCTACTCTGTGACCGATCTTTCCTCCGTGAAAGTATATATGTCCGCTGACAGGATCGTAGAGGTGATTGATCGGCATACAGTACGGATAACCGTTGTCGCCGATGACAGACAGCACTCCCCGTTTTTCCTCTGTGAGCAGGCGGATACATTCTTCTTGGTCAAGAGCCTGTTTTGCTCTCCTCATTTTTCTGAAATCAGCCATATCAACCCTTATAATAGTTCAGCTTCTTTTCAAGGAAAGAGAACAGTATTGTCAGCACTCCGCAGAAGAGGAGGAAGAATACAGCAGAGTAGAACAGGGGCCAGATCAAACCTTCCATGGAAAAGTCCTTTGCGTTCATAAGTATTTCGGGTATCGCTATTACGCTTGCGAGTGAGGTATCCTTAACAAGCGTGATAACTTCATTTCCCACGGGTGCGGTTATGCGTTTGATTACCTGCATGAGAATGACCTTGAAGAAGATCTGAGTTTTTGTCATTCCCAGCACCTGACCTGCCTCATACTGTCCCTTGGGTACCGCCTCTATACCGCCTCTGAATATCTCTGAAAAATAGGCGGCATAGTTTATTATGAAAGCAACTATTGCGGCATTCATTCTGGAAAAAACAAATTCACCGTCCGACATAAGCGGCGGAACATAGAACACAACAAACAGCTGCAGCATCAGCGGTGTTCCCCTGATTATCCAGACAAAGGTCTTTGTAACGGCTTTTAGCGGAACAAAGCGTGACATTGACCCCATGGAGATTATCAGCCCCAGAGGAATGGCGGAAACCAGAGTTATTATGAACAGAAAGCAGTTCTCTCCGAAGCCCGTCAGGAGCTGTTGAGTAATATTGAGAAATTCGTCCATTAACTTACTTACCCTTGACCAAAAGCAGATCCTTGAGGTTGTATTTATCTGCGATCTTGTCAAGGTCGCCGTCATCTGCAACAGCCTGAATTGCCTCGTTGAGCTTTTTCAGTGTTTCGGGGCTGTCCTTGCGAAGTGCGATGCCGTACTGCTCCGGTGCAAAGCCCTGACTTTCAACAACAGCAAGATCGGAGTAGTCCGAACCCTCTCTAAGTGAGCCAATCGACATTACATAGTCGATAACAGCAACATCGGCTGTGCCTGATTTTACCTCAAGCAGTGACTTAGCCTGTGAATCAACAGAAATGTAGGTTGCGGATTTGAAGAAATCTTCGCCCTGAGCGACCTCTTCACCGGCAGATTTTTTCTCGGCAACAACAGTCTTGCCCTTCATATCGTCGGCAGTCTTGATGCTCTCTGCAACGTCCTTCTTGGCAACCATTACCTGCTTGTTCTCCATATAGGGTGTGGAGATGTCCATATTTTTCTTTCTCTCGTCATTGATGGTCATACCATTCCAGATGCAGTCGATAGTCTTTGACTTAAGCTCAACTTCCTTGGAATCCCAGTCTATCTTCTGGAATTTGGGAGTAACGCCCAGCTTTGCACAGACCTTCTCGGCAAATTCGGTCTCAAAGCCTGTCAGCTTGCCGTCCTCACCCTTGTAGTTCATAGGCTCAAAGTAGGTGATGCCGATGACAAACTCTCCCTTGTCGGCGATGTAGCTCCAGTCGGAAGAGCTGTCCTTGGTGTCTGTGGTTTTGGATTTGTCTGTACTGCAGGCTGTCATAACAGCGGCAGACATTACTCCTGCCATAACAAGAGCCGTAAGACGTTTGAAATTTTTCATTATCATTTCCTCCGTAAAATTTATAATGCACATAGGCAATATCCATTATAGCATTATTGTATTACCAAAGTAAAGCGATAAATAAAAAAATCTGATAAATTTTAATCAAAATTTTTACAGCTCTTGCAAAATTGTACCATCTGTGCTAAAATATACAGAACAAATTATTTTCTAAAAGAAGGTTTTGTTATGCGTTCAGATTTAATTAAGCAGGGTCCCACCAGGGCACCTCACCGCTCACTGCTCAAAGCTATGGGCATCACACCGTCCGAGATGAAGCGTCCGTTTGTGGCTGTTGTTTCAGCCAAGAGCGACTATATCCCGGGTCACAAGCACCTTGACGAGATCGCCGAGTGCGTCAAGGACGGTATCCGCAATGCAGGCGGTGTTCCGTTTGAGTTCAACACAATCGGCGTCTGTGACGGAATCGCTATGAACCACAAGGGAATGAAGTACTCCCTCTGTTCAAGAGAGATCATTGCCGACTCCATCGAGATCATGCTCACCGCACATCCGCTTGATGCAGTTGTCTTTATCCCCAACTGTGACAAGATCACCCCCGGTATGCTCATTGCAGCGTGCAGGCTAAATCTCCCGTCCGTGTTTGTAAGCGGCGGTCCTATGCTGCCGGGCGAATTTAAAGGCGAAAGATACGGTCTGTCCGAAATGTTTGAGTATGTCGGCGCAAGAGCCAGCGGAAAGATCACCGATGAAGAACTTGCCGAGTATGAGGACAACTGCTGTCCCACCTGCGGATCTTGCTCCGGTAT
>CACYCD010000066.1 GCA_902772755.1 uncultured Ruminococcus sp. | reverse complement strand
TTTATTTCGACTAACTGATGTCAGCTCTTATTTCCACCGAGGTAACGTTACCGTTAGGTTCTTGCGGTACTCCCGTGCAGGTTCAAGTCCTGTTACCCGCACCAAAAAATCCGAACCTTCTCAAAACGAAGAGGTTCGGATTTGTCTTTTTTTCAGATAACTGTTGAATAGTCAAATGATATATGATATAATAATCTTAGGCATAATTTTTTGAAAGGGGTGTATAGTTTTGTTTTTAACCGGTTACCACGGAACATCTTTAGATAGTGCTAATAGAATAATCAATGAAGGAATGTTTTTATCCTCCGATTCGGATAAAGATTGGTTGGGTTCTGGTATATATTTTTATTTTGATATCAATGATGCTTTTGTTTGGAGAAACACAGAAGCAATACTTCATTCAATTATCCGTGTAGAACCGGATGAAGTTTTAGATATTGATACCGGTGAAGGAGCCGATATTTTCAATAAAATGATTGATTACATTATCAAATTAGACTGTATTCCCAAAAATGCAAAAGTAAGTGTGCAAGAAAATCAATGTGCACTTATGAGAATGATTTGGGATACATACCCCAATGTCAAAGTTATCGCTGCAAGTTTTCCAAAACAACCAACCAAGTTTAAAACTATGCTTGACAGACGCCCGAGAAGAAAAGAATTTTGTGTTAGGAATAATGAGTGTATAAAATACACACACTTAGTAAGAAAGGGTGATCTATATGATTGATACTAAGGAAGCTTTTTTAGCATTTAAAGAAAAACTGGATAATATGTCTATTGAGGAGAGAAAAGAGTATCTAAAACAAATGGGTTTTAAATATAGTGTTTCCCCCTCAAAGTCAACTAATAAACCTTACTGCTCTTCAAGGGATAGAAGATCTTTGAATTTAGCAGGAAGAAGACGTGCTCGTATATTTAAAAAAGCAAATAAAGCAGGTTGATTTTTGAAATATCGTGTTTCGTGCAAATAGCTGTTACAAGTAAAGCAGAGTATGAAAGAAAAATCGTATAATTGGGATAGACTAAAAAACCGCCCCTCACGTTTTGTGTGGGGCGGTTTTGTTTTAGGCTTTGGAATTGGCGGCGGTGGTGAAGAGTTTTTGTAGGTGTTCAAAGTTCTTTTTGTAGATGTAGGAGATCTGCTCGTTGTTTACGGTGATGTAGACCTTGCCGTCCTTTTCGTAGAATTTCATTGTATCATCGGAGCGGTTCACATCTGCGTTGTACTTGAACTTTATCGTCATTGCCGGGCTGCCGGTGAGGGTCTCATTTGTGAAGCCCTTTCTTTCAAATGAAGTTCCGTGGATATAGTCGAACGCTGTCTGGAATGAACCCTGGTCAAGCTGCTTGTCACCTAAGAAGATCTTGGTCTCGCTGGTCGTGTTCTCGTTGCCGTCATCGTCTGTGGTAGTGGTGGTGTCGGTGGTCAGAGTGAAATTGTACTTGTTCTTTCCGAAGCTGACATCACAGGTATCCACAGCCTTCATTGTGTTGTCAACAAAGAAGCGTGAACGCAGTACATCAAGTGACTTTTGAGTCCATTTTATGGAGTCGCTGAGTATCTTATAAACCACGTTTCCGCCCTCGACCATCAGCTTGCAGTAGCCCTTGCTGTCGGGCTTGGAGGCGATAAGGCTTATTGTTGCATCGGGATATGTGGCTTTTATAGTTGCGTAGGGCTTGTCAAGTCCGTACTTTTTGAGTGTATCGTCCTTGGGGTTCACATAGACCACGGAGTCGGCGTATATTCCTCTTATGCCTGCCTCTATCTCGCTGATGTTTGAGTCATCGCCGTAGCATTTCAGCGGTGCGGTGATAAGGTAATTCGATATCACGGTGTCGTCATCGCTGTTTGATTTGATTCTTACGGTGTCGCCGTAGAGCGTACCGCCCAGCTCGATCTCAGTCATTGAAGCGTCATCACCGCTTTCTGCGGAGGTGGTAACGTCAAGTGAGATCATATCATTCAGGCTGTACAGAAGTGAATCGACAGCTTCCTCGGAAACGATGTAGATAGTGTCCTCTGTGCCGAATTTGATATAAATACCTGCATTTGTCGGTGCTTTGTCGCCCACGATTATTTTTGCGGTGGTTTCGTCCTCATAGGTTATTGTGACTGTTGCCTGCGGATCGTCAAATCCGAAGTCGGAAGAGTTTTTGCCGTCTGCGGAGGCGATTTTTGTGAACTCCAGCTTTGCAACATCGTTGGCAACGGCGTCAGCCTGACCCTCACGCAGGGTCATATCCTCATAGCCGACAATAGTGTACTGCGTGGTGTCGGTTTTTTCTACCTCTTTGCCGTTCTCGTCCGTTTCCTTTATAATAGGGGTATAGGAGGTTATTTTGTAGGAGCTGCTGCGGTTTTCTACCTCTATTTCCTTGATGTCCTTCGGCACGTATTCAAGCAGAGTACCTGTGCCGTTTTCTTTGACCTCTCCCTTTTCATTGACCTGCGGTTCAGCCTGATGAACTTTTTTCTTGTCCACCTTGACATCTATCTTTGCTTCTGAGGCAACGGTCGCATCGGTGTTGTCGGTCTTTTCCCTCACGTCCTCGGGGAGATTAAGCACCACTGTAAGCCCTACGCCGATAGCGACAACCGCCACGGCAGGAACGATGTATTTTGCAAGCTTCTTCTTTTTAGCCATTACTTTTTCCTCCTGACAGCCCAGATAACTATGCCGAGTATCAGTGTTCCTACGGGGATAAAGCCAAGGAAGATTATAGCCGGAACGGTGGTCTGAGCGGTGGATTCGATTTTGAGTGCAGTGTCGGAGGCTGCGGCACTCTTTATTGTCATAGCCTCGGTCTTGCTGTTTGTCAGCGAGTTTATGAGGTTTGTAAAGTAAGCTGTGTTGTTGTATGCTGTGTAGCGGTTGAGGAAATCATCGGAAACAGCGTAGTATGAGCCGATGACAAGCACGTTTTTGTGTACGTTTGTCTTTACCTCAACACGCTTTATGGCTGTTCCGCAGATAGCTTTTCCGTCACCCTTGACTACATCGTCCTCTGACTGAGCAGTGAAGGGAATGGTGTCTGCCTTTTCGGAGGAGGCGAGCAGTGAGGTTGCATCTCCGCCCTCGCTGAGTATGATAGGACGTGTATCACCCATAACTACCTTTAATGAGGTGTCGAAGGCTTC
>CACYCD010000065.1 GCA_902772755.1 uncultured Ruminococcus sp. | reverse complement strand
AGAAGTTCAAAAAGACGATCAAAAATGCAGAAAAAAAGCTTAGCAAGGCTCGCAGTGACTACAGTAAAGGGATAGAGGACTATAATTCTGAAAAAGAAAAATATGAAGCAGAGATAAAAAAAGCAAAGGAAAAAATAGCTCAAAGCAAGGACAAGCTGAAAATCGGTTGGAAGAAGTATAACAGCAGTAAGAACAAGTTTGACCAAAAGATATCCGATGCAAAAAGCAAATTGTCAGCAGAAGAAAAAAAGTATAAAACCGCTTACAATGATTTCTATAATAAGCAAAAACCTGATGCTCTCAAAAAAATCAAGGCTTCAAAGCAAATATCCGTAAGCCTGTCAGCCGATCTTGCCAATATAGAGCAGGGTTATAAGGATAATGATATACTCAAGGTGTATACAAGCCTAAATGAAGCATTGGTAACCATGGGAATGGAAAAAATCCCGATGTCAGATTTCGCACAGGGAGGCGACAAGGATAAGTTTGAGGCATTGGTAACCAATATCAAAAATGCAATATCCGCCATTGACAGCGGTGTAAAAAATGCAGAAGCAGAGTTAAAAACGGGGGAGACCGCTCTTAAAAAAGCAAAACAAAAGCTCGCTCAGGCGAAAAAGACGCTTAAAGAAAAGTTAGCCACCGGCAAAGCAAAGCTGAAAGCTGCCAAGGACAAGCTGACAAAAGCCGATAAGGATATCAAAGCAGGTGAAAGAGAGCTTTTGCAAAAGGAAAAAGAGGCTCAAAGCAAGTTTGATTCTGCACTCGATAAACTCAATTCCGCAAAAGAAAAAATAGAGTCATCAACCGTTAAGCTTGAAAAAAACAGGATCTCAGGTGAAAAGAAGCTCGCTTCATCGGAAAAGAAGCTCAAAAAAGCCAAGCTCAAGGCGAATAAAAAATTCAAAAAAGCTGAGAAAAAGCTCGATAAGGCACAGAAAAAAATCAACAAATATAAGGGAAAGCACTGGTATATATTGACACGAGAGGATTCTCCGGGTTATTCATCCTTCCGTGAAAATGCAGAGCGTGTGGATGATGTGGCAACGGTTTTTCCCATATTCTTTCTGTTGGTAGCCATACTTGTATGCGTTACAACTATGTCAAGATTGGTTGATGAAAAGCGAACAGAGATAGGCACACTGAAGGCACTTGGCTACAGCAATGCGGATATTATGAAAAAATATCTGATTTATTCACTTATATCTTGTATTGCAGGCTGTATCATAGGTATTGCTGCAGGAGTACCCATTTTGCCAAGGGTGATTTATAACGCATATAAAATTATGTATCATATGCAGGAGATCAGGATAATCCCCAACTACATCTACATACTTGCAGGTGTTGCTGCCGCAGTGCTTTCTACGCTTGCAGTTACGCTTTACACCTGCGGAAAATCTCTTAAAGAAAACGCCGCTTCTCTTATGCGACCCAAGGCACCAAAGCCGGGTACAAAGATCATACTGGAAAAAGTCACATTTATCTGGAGAAAAATGAGCTTTACGGGCAAGGTCACTGCCAGAAATCTGTTCAGATATAAAGCACGTTTTCTTATGACCGTGTTCGGTGTGGCAGGCTGTACGGCTCTGATACTTGCAGCATTTTATTTGCATGATAGTATCTCGGATATTGTCGGAAAACAGTATAACGATGTTTACCACTATGACGCATTGATGGTAAATAAAAAAGAAGGCAGTTCAAAATATTTTTCAAAATTCAAGGAAAAATTGGATAGCGACAGAGATATCTCACACTCTCTTTTATACTGCAACAAGACGGTTACTGTGCGTTATAAAAACAAAAAAGCCGATAATTCAGTGTATATTTTTGTACCCGAGGATATGTCGTCTTTTGAAAAAATGATAACGCTTCAAAGCCGTACCACCGGAACAAAATACAGGCTCAGTGATGAGGGTGCAGTGATAACGGAAAAAATGGCTTCCGTTCTTAATATAAAAAAGGGTGATACCATAACCGTTACACTGGACAGCAAGGAACGTCAGTTCAAGGTTGATGCTGTATGTGAGAACTATGTGTACAACTATGTCTATATTTCTCCAAACGCATATAAGAAAGCTTTTGGAAAAGCCCCTCTGTTCAATACCACAATCGTAAAATTTAATGCCCCTGATTCAAAAACCGAGAACACAGTTGCAAAGCATTATCTAAGTGACAAATACGTATCAGCCATTGCATTCAACGATAAAATGATAGATAATTTCAACAAGACCATATCCTCGCTTGATACTGTCGTGCTGGTTATGATAATATGTGCGGGACTGCTGGCGATAGTTGTGCTGTATAATTTGACAAACATAAATATAGCGGAACGTGTCAGGGAAATATCCACGCTGAAGGTTCTGGGCTTTTACAATGGGGAAACCTCTGCGTATATTTATCGTGAAAATATCGTGCTGACTATATTCGGCATAGCATTCGGCTTATTTATGGGTGTATTTTTGGGATATTTTATAGTTATCACTTGTGAAATAGATACGCTTATGTTTGGAAGAGTGATCAAGCCGATGTCATATCTTTATGCAGGACTGCTGACAGCCGTATTCTCTTTGACGGTCAATTTTATAATGCACTTTAAAATCAGGAAAATTGATATGATAGAAAGCCTTAAATCAATAGAATGATTATTGACATTTCACAAAATAGGCTATATCATATTATAAAGTCAATAGGAAAAATAAGGAGATTTTCAAGCTATGAACCATACAGAAGATCTGGTAAATACCCTGACACAGAGCTACTGCGAGTACCCTGCAATATGCCGTCTTGACAAAAAGATGATAGTCAGCAGAGAAATCCTCATAAGCGTTGTTCAGGAGATCAGGAAGGTGCTGTTTCCGGGTTTTTTTGAAAAGAGCAAGATCACGACAGAGTATATAAAGTATATCGTCGGTGAACGTCTTGAATATATTCACCACAATCTCAAAGACCAGATAGCGGCATCATTTATTCATCAGGAAGAATATGAAGAATGTGACAGTGAGTGTATAGAAGAAAGAGCAGAAGAAACAGTAAAAGCTTTTTTGCAAACCCTTCCAAGACTGCGTGAATACCTTGCAACGGATATAGAAGCCGCATTCAACGGTGACCCTGCCGCTCAAAATACGGACGAGGTTATTTTCTGTTATCCGGGAGTGTTTGCAGTTTCGGTATACAGAATAGCACACGAGCTGTATCTGTTGAAGGTTCCGATGATCCCCAGGATCATAACAGAATATGCCCACAACCTAACGGGAATAGACATTCACCCCGGTGCGACAATCGGAAGGTATTTCTTCATAGACCACGGCACAGGTGTTGTTGTGGGAGAAACAACGGAAATAGGTGATAATGTAAAGATTTATCAGGGTGTTACCCTTGGTGCTTTGTCAACCAGAAAGGGTCAGGCACTGAGAGGTAAAAAACGTCACCCCACTATCGGCAACAATGTGACGATATACTCGGGTACATCTGTACTCGGCGGTGAAACCGTGATAGGCGATGATGTTACTATAGGAGGCAATGCTTTTGTCGTGACCTCGATCTCGGCAGGAAGCAAGATCAATGCAAAAAAACCTGAGCTTGAATTTATCTGAAAAAATATTATTGCATATTTGTATTTTTTCTGATATAATATAATGAAACGTGGATCAATGATTTATTGGTATTCTGAGGAATACTGAATTGAAACTACCTGATTCGGGGTATAGAGTGATGAGAAAACATTTGCTTGCGAGAATTGAAATGCGTATGGACAAATTCTCCAAGGGGCAAAAGAGAATAGCAAAATATATTGAAGAACACTACGACAAGGCTGCCTATATGACAGCTCTGCGTCTTGGTGAAACAGTCGGCGTTTCCGAAAGCACAGTGGTTCGATTTGCCTCTGAGCTTGGCTATGACGGTTATCCTGATTTTCAAAAAGCCATGCAGGAAATGATAAGAGAAAAACTGACTTCCGTACAGCGTATTGAGGTAACTCAAAACCGCATAGGCGATGGGGATATCCTCACGGAGGTACTCAATCAGGATATTGACAAGATACGGCGTACAATAGAAGATGTTTCAAGAGAAGATTTTCAGCAGGCGATAGATGCTATCTCCAATGCAGAGCATATCTATGTGTTTGCCGTGCGTTCAACTTCTGCTTTGGCAGGTTTTTTGGGATATTATCTCCAACTGATCTTTGGTAATGTACGTATTATAAATACAGCTTCAAAAAGTGAAATGTATGAACATCTTTTCAGAATATCAGAAAAGGATGTTATGATCGGCATAAGCTTTCCACGCTACAGTACAACAGCGGTTGAAGCTATGAAATTTGCCAGAGAGAGAAATGCTGATGTAATAGCAATTACCGACAGTATGGTGTCTCCGCTGACAGAATGTGCAGATTATATCCTTCTGGCACGCAGTGATATGGTGTCTGTGGTGGATTCTCTTGTTGCACCTCTTTCACTTATAAATGCAATTATAGTTGCCTGTGTCCTCAAACAAAAGGATAAGGTGGTCGATACCTTCCGCAAGCTTGAAGAGGTGTGGACTTCCCAGGGCGTCTATACAAAGACTGACAACGAACAAAAAGAGGATAATAAAAATGCCTGATGTCGTTGTAATTGGCGGAGGAGCCTCGGGGCTGATGGCGGCAGGGACTGCTGCTCTAAACGGTGCCGATGTCACTCTGCTTGAAAAAAACAGCCGTACAGGCAGAAAAATACTTGTCACGGGCAAGGGTCGGTGCAATATTACAAATAACTGTGACAACAGCACCTTCATTGCCAATGTACCGACAAATCCGAGATTTTTATACAGTGCTATAAATAATTTCACGGCTCAGGATACCATCGAGTTTTTTGAGTCCTTGGGGCTTAAAACAAAAACCGAGCGTGGCAACCGTGTGTTTCCCGTATCCGACAGGGCGATGGATGTTGCCGATGCACTTAGGTTTTTTGTTGATACAAACAAGGTTAATGTGATAGAAGCAACTGCAAAATCACTGATAACAGAAGATGACAGTATAATCGGTGTAACGGACACAATGAACAGGAGATATAATGCCGACTGCGTAATAATTGCCACAGGCGGATTGAGCTATCCGGCAACCGGCTCAACGGGTGACGGGTACAAGCTTGCAAGAGCTGTGGGTCACACCGTTACCGAGTTGAAGCCGTCTCTTGTGGGACTGGTTTCAGATGATGGATTTTGCCGTGAGCTTCAGGGGTTGTCGCTCAAAAATGTTCGTCTTACCGTCTACGAAAACGGCAGTGATATTTTTTCAGATTTCGGAGAAATGCTGTTTACTCATGAGGGAATATCAGGACCGATAGTGCTTTCGGCAAGCTCTCATATTCGTAATTTCGGTAAAAAATCGTACAAGGCTCTGATAGACTTGAAGCCTGCTCTCTCGGAGGAGAAGCTGGATCTTAGACTCAGGAGAGTTTTTGAGGCTCATCACAACAATCAGATAAACAATTCTTTTAAGGAATTATTGCCTAAAAGACTTATTCCCGTAATAATAGAAATGTGGGGTACGGAACCCACAAAAAAATGTAACTCCGTCACCAAAGAAGAACGCCTGAGGTTAAACAGATTATTGAAAAATTTTCCCGTCAGTATAAAGTCGGCTGGGAATATCAAAGAAGCGATCATAACCTCCGGCGGGGTATCCGTTAAGGAGATAGATCCAAAAACGATGCAGAGCAAGCTCGTAAGAGGGCTGTTCTTCTGCGGAGAAGTAATTGATGTTGATGCCTACACAGGCGGTTTTAATCTTCAGATCGCTTTTTCAACAGGCAGATTGGCGGGATATCATTCCGCCTATATATGAAAGGAAAAGATTTATGTCGTATTCAGTTGCCATTGACGGACCTGCCGGTGCAGGAAAGTCAACACTTTCAAGACAGGCTGCAGAGGCGTTGTCATTTATTTATGTTGACACCGGTGCTCTCTATCGCACCATAGGACTTACGGCCGCAAGAAAGAATATTTCCAAGGAGGATAAGGACGGAATCGTCGGTATGCTCGACAGCTTATCCATAGAGCTTGCATTTAACGATGACGGTGAACAGATAGTTCTGCTGAACGGCGAGGATGTTTCCGGACTTATAAGAACTCCCGAAGCTTCAATGTATGCCTCAGCGGTTTCAGCCGTTCCCGAGGTCAGAGCATTTTTGCTGGAGCTTCAAAGAAATATGGCTAAAGAAAACAACGTCATTATGGACGGCAGGGATATCGGAACGGTAGTGCTTCCCAATGCAGATGTAAAAATTTTTCTTACCGCTTCACCGGAAACAAGAGCTATGAGAAGGTACAAGGAAAACCTTGACAAGGGAATCACTTGTACTTATGAGGAAGTTCTTCGTGATGTAAACGAGCGTGACCGTCAGGATATGAACAGACCCATCGCTCCACTTAAACCGGCAAAGGACAGTATAACTCTGGATACCTCACAGCTTGATTTTGAAGGCTCTAAGCAACTCATTATTAAAACGATAAGGGAGAATCTTCAATAATGCAGGATAATCAGGTAAAGATCAAGGAGCATATCATTCTTTATACCATTGCAAAAAATCTGCTGATACCGATTTTCAAGCTGTTGTACCGCTACAAGATCATTCGTGAAGGTGAGCTTCCAAAGACAGGTGCGTATATTTTGGCATCGAACCATCTTTCCAACACCGATCCTGTATTTGTAGGTATTACCAGCAAACGCCGTGTGTATTTTATGGCAAAGGTTGAGCTTTTCCGAAACAAGTTTTTCGGAGCTTTGATAAGAGCATTGGGAGCTTTTCCGGTGACAAGAGGGTCAAATGACGGCAAAGCTATTGCCACGGGTGAAGATTTGCTGAACAGCGGAAAAATAATGACGATATTCATAGAGGGCGGAAGAACAAAAACCGGTGAGCTTATGCGTCCGAGAAGTGGCTGTGCATTGATCGCACGGCAGACACATGTTCCCGTTGTGCCGATGTGCATTACTCCCGTCGGTAAAAAAAACAGTATATTCTCAAAAAGAATTATTCATATAGGGACACCGATTTCCTACACTGAACTCGGTTTTTCGGATTCCGAAACACCTTCACCAAAGGAATACCGTGAAGCCTCTCGCAGGATAATGGAAAAAATCACCCAATTCAGAGAAATGGACAGAACAGACAAATGAGTAACATAAAACTTGCAGATTCGGCAGGCTTCTGCTTTGGTGTAAACAGGGCTATCGAGACCGTGTACAGGCTTTTGAGCGAGGGCAAAACTGTCTGTACCCTGGGTCCGATCATTCACAATATGCAGATGGTCGAGGAGCTTAAAGAAAAGGGAGTTAAGACTATAAACAGTGTTGGAGAAGCACAGCCCGGGGACACTGTTGTAATACGCTCCCACGGCGTGCCGAAAGCTGTTATCGACACACTCAAGGAAAATGGTATTGATTATGAAGATGCTACCTGCCCCTTCGTATCAAAGATACACCGCATAGTGGAATCGGCAGGAAAACGAGGAAGCACGGTAATAATCGCCGGAGACAAGCACCACCCCGAGGTCGAGGGCATAATGGGACACTGCACAGTTCCCTGTTATACCTTTAAGAATCAAACCGAGCTTGACAAAGTGATTGCCGATCTTTCACAAAATGGTGATTTGTCTACAGAAATAGTTGCACAAACAACTTTTGACGTAAAAGAGTGGGAAAATAGTATAAAAAAATTCAAAAATATATATACAAACACAAAGATTTTTGATACAATATGTAGTGCGACAGCTATTCGTCAGAAAGAAGCAGCTGACATTTCAGGGTCAGTAGATATGATGTTTGTTATTGGAGATAAGCACAGTTCTAACTCTTTTAAGCTGTATAATATCTGCAAAGCCAATTGTAAGAGGACTTATTTTATTGAAACAGCAGATGAGCTTCCTCTTGCTGAGATCAGTAACGCAGATACTATCGGCGTGACAGCGGGCGCATCAACACCGTCAAGGATAATTAAGGAGGTACTGGATAAAATGAGTGAGGTAAATACATCCAGCGTAAACGAAAATGAGCAGAGCTTTGAGGAGATGTTGGAAGAGTCCTTAAAGCAGATGAATACGAATGAAAGGGTTATGGGTACTGTGGTTGGCATTGCCGCAAACGGCGATGTATCGGTTGATGTTCCAAGCAAGAAGCAGGCAGGATATATTCCGTACGACGAATTGACATACGATACATCCCTCAGTGCAGAGGATGTTGTTAAAGTAGGCGATGAGGTTGAGCTTCTTATTATGAAGACCAACGATCAGGAAGGCACCATGATGCTTTCTAAGAAGAGAGTTGACTCTCAGAAGAACTGGGAAGAGCTGGAGGCTCTTGCCGATTCAGATGAGACTTTCACAAGCAAGGTTATTGAGGCTGTAAACGGTGGCATTATCGTAATGCTCAAGGGCAACAGAGTATTTATCCCTGCTTCACAGGTTTCTCTCACAAGAGAAGAGGATCTCACAAAGTTTGTAGGTCAGGACGTTGATTTCAAGCTTATTGAGGTTTCCAAGAAAGGCAGAAGAAAAAGAGCTATAGGTTCTATAAAGGCTGTTCTCCGTGCTAAGAAAGCAGCTGAGAAGGCAGAGCTTCTTGCAAACCTTGCTGTTGGCAACAAGTACACAGGTGTGGTCAAGTCTTTGACAAACTATGGTGCTTTTGTTGATATCGGCGGAGTTTACGGTATGATCCATATCAGCGAGCTCAGCTGGTCAAGGATCAAGACTCCCTCAGATGTCGTCAGCGTAGGCGATGAGGTCGAGGTTTATGTTAAGGATATCAATCCCGAAACAAAGAAGATCTCCCTTGGCTATAAGAAGGAAGAGGACAACCCCTGGTTCATTCTCAAGAATCAGTATCCTATAGGCACTGTTGTTGACTGCAAGATCGTAGGTCTTACAAGCTTTGGTGCATTTGCAAGCATCATTCCCGGCATTGACGGTCTTATCCACATCAGCCAGATCGCTGACAGAAGAATAGACAAGCCCCAGGACGTTCTTTCCGTAGGCGACAATGTTAAGGCAAAGATCACAGCTATTGATTTTGACAAGAAGAGGGTTTCTCTTTCTATCAGATCTCTGCTTGAGGATATAGATCTTGCTGACGCTGCTTCTGACGAAGAGTAATATTCTACAAATCAAATAATTATAGGGCTGTCAGGTTCAGCATTTTGTACATAGTATTTATGACAATTATAGCTGTATGACAGCCCTTTTTGCGATAAAGGGCATCTCTTAAGGTGATACTATGAATAACGAAATTATTGAACAGGTCAAAAATGTTTTTAATGAGGTAATAGAAGCTGCCAAGCTGAAACAGGGCAGTATTCTTGTGTTGGGCTGCTCGACCTCTGAAATAAACGGCAGTCCTATGGGTACGGACAGCAATTTGAAGCTTGCAGAGCTTGTGTATTCAGCTTTTTATGACGATGTAAGAAGCCGTGGCATCTATCTTGCCGTGCAGTGCTGTGAGCATCTTAACCGTGCTTTGGTCGTAGAAAAGGAGCTTGCCGACAGGCTTATGCTTGAACAGGTGAATGTCGTACCTCAGCCCAAGGCAGGTGGGTCTTCCGCAACCACGGCATACAAGCTCTTTGCTTCGCCCGTGATGGTTGAGCATATCAAAGCAGATGCAGGCATAGATATAGGCGGAGTGCTTATCGGTATGCACCTGAAAGAAACTGCTGTACCGATAAAGCTGAAAAATAAAGAAATAGGCAAAGCAAGGGTAATTGCTGCCAGAACACGTCCCAGATTTATAGGCGGGGTTCGAGCCGTCTATGACGAAAATCTTCTCTAGGAGGAAAATATGTCACCCGAACAGATACAAAAAAACAAAGAGGAGTTTATCTCCATATACAAAGAAAACATCACCAGACCCGGCAGTGACAAGCTGCTGGAATGGATCGAAAAAACGGATTTTTTCACCGCTCCTGCCAGCACTCGCTATCACAATGCCTGTGAGGGCGGACTGTGTTCTCATTCAATATCCGTCTACAAAACCTTTATGGAGAAGCATTTTGTTGAGGGAGAGGACGATATCGAGAGTGTGACGATCTCCACCCTCCTGCACGATCTGTGCAAAGCGGAGTTCTACACTGTCTCCACCAGAAATGTAAAAAATAAAAACGGTCAGTGGGAGCAGGTGCCGTATTTTTCCATAGAGGATAAATTTCCCTACGGACACGGTGAAAAATCAGTATTTTTGATAGAAAGAAAGATGCGTTTAAAGCTGGATGAAGCTATGGCTATCCGCTGGCACATGGGGGAGTTTGAATCGGGGGGAAAAGCTATCGGAGATGCTTATTACAAATATCCGTTAGCTGTCAAGGTACATCTTTCCGATCTTGAATCAACCTATTTAAAAGAGAAAGGAACTTCTGAAGTAAACAGAAGATGAGCAGTATGGATTTTGAAAAAGCTAAGTCAGAAGCTGCCCGTCTGACGGAGGAGCTTAATTATCACAATAACCTTTACTATAATGAGGATTCTCCCGAGATTTCAGACTTTGAGTATGACAAAATGCTTCGTCAGCTTGAGCTTATCGAGGAGGAATACCCTCAGCTTTCAAAAGCAGATTCACCCACAAGGCGAGTGGGCGGAAGTGCGGGTGATAAATTCAGTCCTGTTACCCACACAGTACCAATGGAAAGCCTGCACGACTCTTTCAGCCACGCTGAACTTAGGGATTTTGACAGAAAAGTCAGAGAAGCTGTGCCGTCTCCAAAATATGTTGTAGAGCCAAAGTTTGACGGTTTATCCGTTTCCTGTGAATATGAGAACGGTATTCTAGTCAGAGGTTCAACACGGGGTGACGGAGTAACGGGCGAGGACGTGACGGACAATATACTCACCATAAGATCGCTCCCGAAAAGACTTAACAATGCACCGGCGTTTTTGGAGGTCAGGGGAGAAGTATATATGTCCGATGATAATTTTCTCTCCCTCTTGAAGTATCAGGAAGAACACGAGGAAAAAACCTTCAAAAATCCCAGAAATGCCGCAGCAGGCTCTCTCAGACAGAAGGATGCAAAAATCGCTAAACGGAGAAAGCTCGATATATTTGTGTTCAACATTCAGCAAATCGAGGGCAAGGAGTTCACCAGCCATAAAGAAAGTATCGATTATTTGGGAAAACTCGGATTTCCCGTTGCACCGTTCTACAACAGCTTCGATAATATGGAGGACGTCATAAATGAAATAGAACGGATAAACAGCATCAGAGGTACGCTT
>CACYCD010000064.1 GCA_902772755.1 uncultured Ruminococcus sp. | reverse complement strand
TGAAGCGGTGATTTTTTCCTCCTCCAACGGTGACGGCATACTTTTGCAGTGCTCTCATACCGGGGAGGGTTTTGCGTGTATCGGCAATTGAGGTATTGGTACCCTCAACCAATTTTACTATTTTATTCGTCATTGTAGCTATTCCGCTCATATGCTGAAGCAGATTCAGGGCAGTGCGTTCGCCCTTCAAGATGGTTCTTGTCTTTCCCTGCACGACAGCTATTACATCACCTTTTTTCACAACTGCTCCGTCACTGAGCAGGATATCAAAGCTTATATCCTCCTGAATGAGGGTAAATACTCGCTTGGCAACCTCTATTCCGCAGAGGATACCGTCGGCTTTTGCGATGAACTTGGCTTCGTTCTCCTGATTTTCGGGGATCAGGTAATCGGTAGCACAGTCAACGTAGTTGATATCTTCAAGTAAAGCGTTTTTGATTAGATTATCTACATAGAATTTATTTAACAGCATTTCTGTTTCCCTCTCTAACTTCCTTTAATATGATATCGGCAACTATAGCAAGACTTCTTGCTTCTACATAATCCGAGGTTATCTCGTACCTTGTATTTATCAAGTCGTCTACTATCTCATCAACTGCTGTGCAGGCTTCGTCAATATGCTCAAGCTGAGGGATAACAAAATAGGTGTTTTGCATAATCTCCCTTATCTTGGTTCTGATGCCTGTGGGCAGTGTTTCACCCTCGATTTCTCTTTTTGGCGGTTGGTTACCAATAGGCTGTTTTTTCTTTTCGGGCAATCCTTTTGTAATATCTGCGGCGGCTCTGCGTGAAAACACCAGTGCTTCAAGCAGAGAATTGCTTGCCAGTCGGTTTGCACCGTGAACTCCCGTGTGCGAACACTCTCCGCAGGCATACAGTCCGCTGATGCTTGTCCTTGCATCAAGATCAACATCTATACCGCCCATCAAGTAGTGCTGACAGGGGTAGATCGGTATCCTATCCTTTGTGATGTCAATGCCCTTTTCAAGGCATTTGGCATATATCATAGGAAATCTTTTCTGCAAAAATTCGGCAGGCTTGTCTGTGATATCGAGGTAAAAGCTTGCAGATCCCGTTTTTTTCTGCTCACGCATTATTGCGTTTGAAACAACATCTCTGGGGGCAAGCTCTCCACGCTCATCATAATCGAACATAAAGCGTTCTCCGTTGCAGTTAAGCAATACAGCTCCCTCACCTCTGACTGCTTCGGAAATCAAAAATCTTTCCCTGTCATTTTTGCTGTCAAATGCAGTGGGGTGGAACTGCACTCTTGACAGGTGCTTTATCTCTGCACCCATCATCCACGCAAAAGCTATTCCGTCGCCTGTGGCTATAGCGGAATTTGTGGTATATTGATATACCCTGCCTATACCGCCCGTTGCCAAAACGCAGAAATACGATCCGAAAACAAGATTATTTCCGTCTTTAAGCACTCCGACATAAAAGCCGTTTTCAGCCTTTTCAACAGAATACACCAGTGCATTGTCAAGCAAAGTGATGTTTGACTTTTCTTCAACTACCTTCAGCAGCTTGTCAACCATTTCTTTGCCTGTGGAATCCTTGTGGTGTACTATCCTGTTGCGACTGTGACCGCCCTCCAGTGTTGCAAGCAATCTGCCGAATTTGTCCCTGTCAAATTCGACTCCCATATCCTTTACGCTCAAAACATCTTGGGGTCCCTCTGTCACCAGCTTCTCAACAGCGGAAAGATTGTTTTTGTACTTGCCCGCTATAAGGGTATCGGCAATATGCAGCTTGTAGTTGTCATTGTTTTTGTCCAGAACTGCGGCAACTCCACCCTGTGCAAAGCTGCTGTTGCTTAGGGTCGGATCTTTTTTGCTCAGCAAAAGAACAGAAACATCCTCGGGGTATTGCAAAGCACAGTACAGCCCTGCAACACCTGTTCCAATAATTATTACATCATATTGTTTATCCATATCCAGCATCCTCAAAAAATGTCAAATAGTAGTTTACAAAATATTTGATTTATATTATACTACATTTAGCAGATAATTTAAAGTATAATATCGAAATTTAACAGGATTATTTTTCCGAAAGTAATGGGTGAACAGTATGGAAATGAAAAGTAATGAGGAAAAGATAACCAGAGCAGTTCTTGTGAGCGTTAATACAGGTGAGTATGATGCGGACGCTTCGATTTTGGAGCTTGTTGAGCTGGCAAAAACAGCAGGTGCAGAAACCGTGGCGACCGTTATGCAGAATCTTGACAGACCTGAAACGGCAACCTATGTCGGCTCGGGAAAGCTGGAGGAGATCACGGATTTTTGCCGTCAGCAGGAGATAGACCTTCTGATTTTTGACACCGAGCTGTCACCTACTCAAATCAGAAATATTGAGGATATAACCGATGTGAGAGTGATTGACAGAACAATGCTCATTCTCGATATTTTTGCAATGAGAGCAAGGAGCAAGGAGGGAAAGCTGCAGGTCGAGCTGGCACAGCTGAAATATATGATGCCCCGACTTACGGGAAAAGGAATCAAGCTGAGCAGGCTTGGCGGAGGAATAGGCACCAGAGGACCCGGAGAAACCAAGCTTGAGACCGATAAGCGTCACATAAGACGGCGTATGGAGACCCTTAAGGAACAGCTGAAAAATGTTGAGCATCACCGTTTACAGCTTAAAAAAAGACGTGAAAAAGACGGGATAATAACTGTTGCGATCGTCGGCTACACCAATGCAGGCAAAAGCACTCTTATGAATTATCTTACAGATGCAGGCGTATTGGCTGAAAATAAGCTGTTTGCAACGCTTGACCCTACTTCAAGAGCATTGAAGCTCCCAAACGGTGTGACGGTTATGCTCATAGATACAGTCG
>CACYCD010000063.1 GCA_902772755.1 uncultured Ruminococcus sp. | reverse complement strand
TGTTGTTGATTTTTGCTTTCAGCACATCGTAAAGGCAGGTTATGCCCAAAGAGGTGTTGAGGTCGTTGTCCATATTCTTTTTGAATTTGTCAAGCAGGGGCTGTGCCTGTTCGGGATCGATCTCTCCGTCAGAACTGAGGGAGGCTATCTTTTTGACCAGCTTATTGTAAGCCACAGCTGTATTGTCCAGATTTTCAAAGCTGAACGTCAGTGGCTTTTTATAGTGCGACTGCAGGCAGAACATTCGGTAGACCAGCGGATCATAGCCCTTTTCCTCAAGCAGGGATACAGTCAGAAAATCACCCTTGCTCTTGCTCATCTTGCCTCTTGCGTCAAGCAGGTGGGTAACGTGGAACCAGTAGGGACACCACTTATGCCCGATGAACGCCTCACTTTGGGCGATCTCGTTGGTGTGGTGAGGGAATGCGTTGTCAACACCGCCACAGTGGATATCGAGGTATTCGCCCGTGTGCTTGATCGAAATGGCAGAACACTCAATATGCCAGCCGGGGTAGCCGTAGCCCCAGGGGCTTTCCCATTTAAGCTCCTGATCTTCAAACTTGCTCTTAGTGAACCAGAGTACAAAGTCTGTTTTATTTCGTTTGTTTTCGTCCTCGTCAACATCATCACGAACACCCACTGCGAGGTCGTCCTGAGTTTGATTTCCGAAAACATAGTAGTTATCGAGCTTTGAGGTATCGAAGTACACATTTCCGCCCGAAATATAGGCGTAGCCCTTGTCGAGCAGAACCTCTATCATATTGATGAACTCGGGTATGCAGTGAGTGGCAGGCTCTACAATGTCGGGAGTTTTTATGTTCAGCTTTTTGCAGTCCTCAAAAAATGCCTTCGTGTAAAATTCGGCTATCTCCAGCACAGACTTATGCTCACGCTTTGCACCGGCAAGCATCTTATCCTCGCCTGTGTCGGCATCGCTTGAAAGATGTCCCACATCGGTAATATTCATTACTCTTGTAACATCGTAGCCCAGATATCTCAGGTATTTTTCAAGCACGTCCTCCATTATATATGTACGCAAGTTTCCGATATGTGCATAGTGGTACACGGTAGGTCCGCAGGTATACATATTGACCTTGCCCTCTGTGTGAGGGACAAACTCCATCTTTTTATTTCCAAGGGTGTTATACAGTATCATAAGCCATTCCTCCATACTGATTATTATATACTATGACAAGTAAAAATGCAAGCCTTGACCGCAGTGCGGAAAAATGATATTATAATATAAAAATATGATACCGGGAGAATTGTATGAAAAATAAGCCGAGGTTAAGCCCGTTGAGAATGACCGTGGGGTTTTTTATTCTAATCACAGTTATCGGGTTGATATATGCGTTTTTATATTTTACAAACACCATAACCGTAAGCGTGAACGATTATGACTATCACAGGAGCGGAAGCGGTGTTGAGATCATTCGATACACGGGAGAAGCCAAGGATATTGTGATCCCCGAAAAAATCAACGACTGCAAGGTCATAGCCATTGCGGACAAAGCTTTTTATGACATTGACAATCTGCGTGATGTTGATATTCCTAAAACGGTAAAAAAAGTTGGCAAACAGGCATTTGCAAACTGTGACGGTATGGAGATAGTACGATTTTTTTCAGGCTACACCGAGTTTGGCGAGGGTGCGTTTGAAAACTCCTCGGTGCAGTCGGTGGCACTTCCAAACAAAATGCAGAAGATCAGCCGTGCAATGTTCAAGAACTGCCGTGCCGTTCAAAAGGTATCCTTTCCCGATAATCTGAAGGAGATATCTGACGAGGCGTTTGAGGGCTGTATATCCCTCTCTGAAATGGTTGTGGGTGAAAATATCCAAAAAATCGGCAAAAATGCCTTTGCCGGCACTGCTGACAGCTTTGCACTGTCGAGCCTCATTGGGTCGGTGACGGAGAGCTATGCTTACGAAAACGGAATAGAGTTCAAGCCCTGTGACAGCACCTACAGAAAATACACCGCTTATGAGGCGTTTGAGGGCATCAACAAATACAAGACCTCCAAGGTATCTGCCTCAAACGGCGGTATGCTGAGTTTTCGCCCCAAAAAGAGCGGTTACTATCTGATCTCGGTTTTTGGCGGAAACGGGATTCGGCTCAGTCAGGAGGGCGAGTCTGGTATAATCTGCTCACAGGTCCATAACGATGAGGGTTCTATTCTGATGAAGCCGGAACGGGACAAAACGTGCTACCTGAAATTATCTACCACCTATAGCCATAATATTTCTGTTGAGATAAAGCATATTGCAGACGATTATGCAAAGCTTATGATAAGGGGAGAACAGCTGATCAAAAACGAAGGTGAGCTTGTGCTGAAGGCAGGCACTGCCCTGTATGATACCTATTCCTCCGACAGAAGCCGAGTTGCGGATATCAGCTCTGATATAACGCTGAAAAAAGTGCTTGACTATTATATCGACAGCAAAAATAGGATATGGTACAAGATAAATGTCAGCGTGGGTGAAAAAACCAAGCGTGATCTGTGGCTAAGCACCTCGGCATAAAATTACAAAATAGTAAATTTTGGTTCAAATTGATATCAAATTTATAAAATAGAATTAAACCGTACTAAAGCTTAGGAGTTAAGAAAATGCCAACGGTTTATCTTCATCTGGGAATGCCCAAAACGGGTACAACTTTTATTCAGTATTGTTTGAGAAGAAATAACGAGCTTCTGCGTTCATACGGTTATGATTTTGTGAGGACAAAGCACCGCTTTGACAATGTATCCTATCTCCGAAATGCACATTTTTTGGTGCCTGAAACGGTTGATGAGCAGGGCAACCCTCTGCCCGAGGAGGATCTGAAGATCTACAAATACGTTCTAAAGCGTGTTGTCGCCTCCGCAAGGAAGTTTGGCAATGTCATTATTTCTGACGAGATGCTGTGGATAAGGGACAATGCCTATTTCAAACGCTTCAAAAAAGATATGGACAAGAGGGAGATCGACCTCAAGGTAATAGTCTACCTCCGCCGTCAGGATACCTTTGTTGAGTCCTACTGGGGACAGACGGTTAAGATAGACAACAAGGCTTCATTTGAAGAATATCTTGAATTTATTCAGGTTGAAAATCCGGACTACCTCCATCTCAACTACAAAAAACGATTGGCTAAGTTTGAAAAGATATTCGGCTTTGACAATATGATCGTCAGGGTGTATGAGCGTGGGCAGTTTGGCGGACGCAACAAAAACCTTGTTTCAGATTTTTTGGAGGCAGTGGGTCTGGGCGACAAAATTGACGAAACAAAGGATTTTGAGGACTATGACAATCCAGATGCCGGTGCGGTAAACTACAGCATAGGCGGTATATATATAGAAACGAAGCGTCTGCTCAATCAGAATTATCAGTTCAGGACAAAGAATAATTTT
>CACYCD010000062.1 GCA_902772755.1 uncultured Ruminococcus sp. | reverse complement strand
TTCCGATCCGGTTTTACACCTCTTAGTATACTTTTTGATGATATCCTGTGCTGTGTTTTTTACAAATGAAGACTCTTTAGTCAGCCTACCGTTTTTGTCAAAATCGTAACCGCCGTAGGTTGTATTTTTTATCAGCTTACCGCTGCTATCCGCATAGCAATAACCGCCGTCAGCAGTTTTGAGCCAGCCGGTCAGCATTCTTCCTTTTTGTCCGGTTTTTCCCGTGGAGCTGAAAGCGTATGTATCTTTTCCGATACTTGTCAGACCTGTTCTCATTCTGCCCTTTTTGTCAAAGAAGAATTTGTATTTACCGATTTTTCTCAAGCCCGTGAGGGCAGCTCCCCGTTTTTCACCCTTGCCCTTTGGTGAGAAATAATAGGTATTTCCGTTTATCCTTCTCCAGCTTGTGAGCAAGGTTCCTTTTTCACTGAAATAATAATACTTTGAATTTATCTTATTCAGCCCCACTGCGGCACTGCCGTCTTTGTTGAAAAACAGCTTTCTGTTATTTATCCTTCTCCAGCCACAGCAGACCTCACCCTTTTTATCAAAGAGATCGTATTTAAGATCTATCTTTTTTAATCCTGTCTGTGCAACTCCGTTTTTCTTGAAATAATAACGTTTTTTACCGATACTGTGCCAGCCGGTGAGCATTTTTCCGCTGTTGTTAAAACAGTAGAAATTTTTATCTATTTTTGTCAGTCCCACAGCAGCACTGCCGTCTGCGGTGAAATAATACCTTTTTCCGTGAATTTTTTGCCAGTCAGTCTGCATAACTCCGCTCAAATCAAAGAAGTAGTATTTGCCGTTTATCTTGCTTAGCTCGGTCGTGGCTGAACCGTCCTCCTCGCTGAAATAGTAGGTTTCTTCATCAATGGTCTGCCAACCCGTGACCATTGAATAATCCTCACCGAAAAAGTACAGTCTGCCGTTGATTTCGACTTTTCCCTGAGCTTTTGCACCCAGCCCCTCCTCGGGTGTTTCGGCATTTTCAGTATAGTAATATGATTTCCCGTCATTTTCAAAAATACCCGTTACCAGATATCCGCTGTCGTCAAAGAGATAGGTATTTTCACCCACTGTATACTCACAGTCACTCACTGCCCCCATCTCACCGATATATCGCCAGCCGTTTTCGTCAGCCACCCAGCCCACATCGACCTCATCTGCATATACATCAACTACAAAGCAAGCCGCCATCATCAAAAACACACAAAATAATAACGAAACCTTTTTCATAACTCCGACACCCTCACATTCCGTTTAATAAAATTTTATCACAGCAGGAAATAAATGTCAACTTTTGAACAGGGAAAACTGTAATTTAATATGCAGATTTATTATATCTAAGTGTCTGAAATTATGTAAAATTATTTTATCAGGTATGCTTTTTTACTGAAAACTATTGAATTATTTTCTGAATTTATTATAATAGATGTGTATATAGTATTTGGGGCGACTATATATGAATGCGGAATTATTTAAATTTTTATCGGGAATAACAGAGAATATTTCTATCAGAAACTACCTTGACCGAAGTGTTTATGATGAGCTGATTGAGATCGATCTTGAACATGACACCTTCCGGATGCTTTCTCATATTGAGAACAAATACTTTTTGCCCGAGCTGAATGATTCATATTCCAAATTACTGGATTATATTGAAAATCATATAATTGTACCCGATTATCGTGAATTTTACGTCTCGATGATGCACCCAAAGCTTCTAAAGAAAAACTTGGAAAAATCTCCAATATCCGGTCTGCTTCAGTTTGAATTTCAGGTCAAGGTATCAGACGGCAGCACTCGATGGGTGGAGGAGATCGTTCTCTCGGAAAAACAGTACGGTAAAGATAATATCCTGCGTGCTTACGTTATAGATATCCAAAACAAAAAGAGCCGTGAGATCGGCTTTGACAACCGTACTGTCAAAAACGTATCCATAAACAAGCTGACAGGTCTTTTGAATCAGAGTGACTTTTTTTCCGCTTTGACAGAAAAGGTCAAAACTATCCCCGACAACTGGTGTCTGATAGCTATCGATATAGAGAATTTCAAGCTGTTCAACGAGTGGTACGGCAGAAAGCAGGGCGATGTACTTCTCAGTCAGATAGGTGACGAGCTTAACAAGCTGTGCAACCTTACGGACGGGCTGGCAGGGTACTTCGGTCATGATGACTTTTGCCTTGTTGCTCCGTATAATAAGGACAAAATCAAAAAGCTGTATGAGTATATCCACGGGCTGGTAATAGACTGCGGTACATCTGTCGGCTTCTGGCCTGCTTTCGGCATAAGTATGGTTGAGCCGGGTGTGGCTGTGATGGACTTGTTTGACCGTGCTTCCAAGGCTTCAAACTTTGCAAAGGAAAATTACAAGAGCCGAATCAGGGTGTTTGACCCGTCAATGTATAAGCAGACAGAGCTTGAATACCACATTTTGTCGGATTTTCAGCAGGCACTGCACAATGGGGATATAGTGTTCTACCTGCAGCCCCAGTGCCGTATTTCGGACAAAAAAATCGTCGGTGCTGAGGCACTGGTACGATGGATAAAGCCCGACGGAAGGATAGTACCTCCGCTTGAATTTATTCCGACACTGGAAAAATGCGGTGCTTCGGGTCTGCTGAGATTCTACAAGTCTGACGGCTCGCTCTCACATTTTTTGACAAGGTTCTATTACATTGGCGAAACAGACAACGAACAGCGGTATTACGGCTCTGTGCAGGATATAACGGAATTCACTCAGCTTCAAAACAATATGAAGCTGTTGTCCGACTACTCCTCAGACACTGTGGTTTTTCTCACTAAGGGGCTGAAAGCTTCTTCCTTCAAGGTGATAATAAACGGCTTGGAGCAGTATACAGGACTTGACAGCAAGGAGCTTGAAGCCGAGCTGAACAGCGGTTCTTTCTTTAAACGAATTGCCGATGACGATCACAAAGAAAAAATCAAAAAAATATCAAAGGAAAGCAGACAAAACGGTGAGGGATTTGCCTTTTCGTTCAGCATAAAAACCAACAACGGAAATAACATAGACCTATATCTGAAAGCCGATCCCGTCAAGGATTGTTTCAGCTTGGTCGAATACATTCTTGTCTTTAGGACACCTCTAAAAAACTAAAAATGAAAAAGAACAACTATTTTTTAAACGGAATATCTCACGGAATACCCATTGCTCTGGGTTATCTTTCCGTATCTTTTGGATTTGGCATAATGGCAGTAAGCTCCGGTCTGTCGGTCTTGCAGGCTGTGATCATTTCTCTGACAAACCTCACCTCGGCAGGGCAGGCACAGGGCATTTCCGTAATTGCCTCAAAGGGTACTCTGACAGAAATGGCACTTGTACAGCTTGTGATAAACATAAGATATGCACTTATGGCACTGTCGCTCTCTCAAAAGCTCGATAAAAAATTCACCCTGCTGAATAGGCTGATCGCCGCCTACGGCATAACCGATGAGATCTTTGCAGTCTGCTCCACAAAGCAAAAGACCGTCCGACCTTCATATATGTACGGGGTAATAGTCATCTCAGCCACAGGCTGGGTGCTGGGAACTTTTTTGGGTGCGGTATCGGGTGAGCTTATGCCTGAAAGCCTGACTTCATCAATGGGAATACTTCTCTACGGAATGTTCCTTGCAATTATAATCCCTCCTGCCGGAAAGCACAGGAGCATACTGTTTGTTGTGTTATTTGCAGCAGGGCTGAGCATTGCTTTCAGATATTTGCTTCCGATGGTTTCCGAGGGGTATGCGGTGATAATCTGTGCGGTACTTGCTTCTGTGGCAGGAGCTGTATTTTTTCCGAGAAAGGAAGAGGACGAATGAGCATCGCACTGTATATTATAGTAATGGCAGGTGTGACCTATCTTATCAGGGTTATACCGTTTGCCTTTTTCACAAAGAAAATCAGCTCGTCATTTGTAAGAAGCTTTTTATATTATGTACCTTATGCCGTACTCAGTGCAATGACAATGCCTGCAATTTTTTACAGTACGGGAAATTTTACCACTGCTGCGGCAGGCACGGCTGTGGCACTGGTGCTGGCTTATTTTGATTTGCCTCTTATCATTGTGGCGTTGTCGGCGTCGGGTGCAGCATTTCTCACAGGATTTTTTGTGTAATATTTATTGGCAAAATGTACAATGTTCGTTTGTTTAGCAAAAATTGTATTTTTTGTCAATTTTTTATATTTACAAAAGTTATTTATGTGTTATAATAATTATTAGAACAGAATCAAAAAGAGGTTTAGATGTATTATCAAGCATTATACGCTGAACAGTTGTGTGTTTGTCTGTTATTTTTGACAATCCAGTTTGTCATCACCTCTAAACAGTGGAAGCCTCGGTTTATAAATCCTCTGTCCTGCATTTATCTGCTGACAATAACGGCAATAGTGCTGGATATGGTGTGGATATTTATCAATGGGAATCGCTCGCTCATAACGGCACATAATATCCTGCAGTCCGTATATCTGAGCTGCTATGTGTATATCTGTTACTGCTGGTTTGAATACTGTGCTTCACAGCTGAAATTTCACATTTGGAAACGTCGCCGGCAACATTTGTTGCTATTGCTTCCGCCCACTCTGGTGAGTATTTCAATTTTTATGTCACCTGTCACAGATTGGTATTTCTCTGTGGACAGTCACGGTTTTTATCACAGGGGACCGATGTATATCTATATATATGCCGTGGTATGCTTCACCTACATTATATTGGGAGCTGTCATTTCGGTATGGTGCGGTACAAAAGCAGAAAAATCATCGGACAAAAAACACTTTTACGGGCAGGCTCTGGGGGTTCTCTTCCCCAGTATGGCAGCCATTGGCGAGATATTCCTCGGAACAATGCTTCCTATTGCACAAACAGGCGTTACGGTACTTTTGTTTGTGATATTTATAGTATCTCAGGAGTATCGGCTCACACGGGATAAGCTGACCAATCTTCACAACCGTTTCAGCATAGAAAATATCTTATCTGAAAAAATCAATAAATATAGCAGAAAGAAAAGCTCTGAAGCCAAGCTGGTGCTGATGGTGTGCGACCTTGACGGCTTTAAGCTCATCAATGACACCTACGGTCACCAAGAGGGCGATTATGCACTGCGACCTGTGTCGGATATACTGCAAACCGAATCCGAGCGGTACGGCGGATATGTCGGAAGGATCGGCGGAGATGAGTTTTGCATCATACTTGAGATCAAGCAGATGAAAGAAGCTCAGCAGCTGAAACACAATATCAAAACACGCTTGCAGAATGTTTCTTTAAAGCTGAAATACACACTGCGGATAAGCATCGGACTGTCTGCCTTTGAAAAAGGAAATACTTATAATCAGCTTCTCAACAATGCAGATACAGAAATGTACGAAGAGAAAAAACGCTCACACAAGGTCAATGATACCAACGGCGGATTAAAGCTGAATTATAAAAAAATCAAAAAAGCAACTTAGGGCTTATTTAAAAAGACTGCGGAGGATCACAGCTATAAGCTTGATTCTCCGCAGTTTTAATTATTCATACAGTCCAAGTGAACCTAAGAAGAGTACAAACAGCAGCAGGGGTGCTACTATCTTTACCATCACTATGTACAAGCCCTTACGCAGGAAGCGTTCT
>CACYCD010000061.1 GCA_902772755.1 uncultured Ruminococcus sp. | reverse complement strand
GTTCAAGAGAGATAATCGCAGACTCAATAGAGATCATGCTTACCGCACATCCGCTTGACGCAATTGTGTTCATCCCCAACTGTGACAAGATCACCCCCGGTATGCTCATTGCGGCTTGCAGACTCAATCTTCCGTCCGTGTTTGTTAGCGGCGGTCCTATGCTCCCCGGCGAATTTAAGGGTGAGAGATACGGTCTTTCTGAGATGTTTGAGTACGTAGGTGCGAGGGCAAGCGGAAAGATCACAGATGAAGAGCTTGCCGAGTATGAGGACAACTGCTGTCCCACCTGCGGATCTTGCTCCGGTATGTACACCGCAAACTCAATGAACTGCCTTACCGAGGCTATCGGTATGGGTCTGCCGTTCAACGGCACTGTTCCTGCAGTTGAAGCAGGCAGAAGAAGACTTGCCAAAATGGCAGGCGAAAGGGTAATGTACCTGCTTGAAAATGATATACGTCCGCTTGATATCATCACAAAGAAGAGCTTTGAAAACGCCCTCACCTGTGAAATGGCACTGGGCTGTTCTTCAAATACGGTTCTCCATCTGCTGGCTATCGCTTATGAAGCCGATATCCCCGTTGACATTGAAGTTATTGACGAGATCTCCAAGAGAACTCCCCAGATCTGCAAGCTCAATCCGGCAGGCAAGATCTTTATCACTGACCTAAACAAGGTAGGCGGTATCCCTGCCGTTATGAAGGAGCTTTCAAAGAAAGACCTTATCCACAAGGACTGCCTGACAACCTTTGGCACAGTGGGAGACAGACTTGAAAAAGCTATGGACGCCGACGGAACTATCATTCACACTGTGGAAGCTCCCCTGCGTGAGGACGGCGGTATTGCTATCCTGAAAGGCAACCTTGCTCCCGAGGGTGCAGTTGTAAAGCAGGGTGCCGTAGCTCCCGAAATGATGCAGCACACAGGTCCTGCAAGGGTATTTGACTGCGAAGAAGATGCGAACGATGCGATCCTCGCCGGCAAGATCGTAGCAGGTGACGTTGTTGTTATCCGCTATGAGGGACCCAAGGGTGGTCCGGGTATGAGAGAGATGCTTTCTCCCACATCTGCAATAGCAGGTGCAGGTCTTGACAAGGACGTTGCACTCATCACCGACGGAAGATTCTCAGGTGCTACCAGAGGTGCGTCCATCGGTCACGTCTGCCCCGAGGCAGCAGCAGGCGGACTTATCGGTCTTGTGGAAGAGGGCGACTCCATCACAGTTGACATCATCAACCGCACACTCACCCTCAACGTTGATGATGCAGTTATTGAAGAGAGAAAACGCAGTTTCGTAATGCCGGAAAAAGAGCTTTCAGGCTATCTCAAGCGTTATGCAAGTCTTGTTACCTCATCCTCCAGAGGTGCGGTATTTGAAAAGTAATTGAAAGATATCAAAGAGCTGTGTCGCCGTGACACGGCTCTTTTTAAAAAATCTATAAAAAAAGGTTGCTTTATCGGTAATAATATTATATTATAATAAGTAATACCGCAGTGCCGTGGGTGATGCACTGCAAGAAAACGGAGGCAATATTATGATGATAAGAAAAAAGATAGTCAGTGTGGCTTTGTCGCTGATGCTGATAACGGGAACGGTCACTGCCCTGCCGTATTCGGCGAGTGCCGTGTTCACAAGTGAGGACAACTATTTTTACGATGTTATCAAAGAGGATAATACCGTGGAAATACAGGGTTACAACGGAAGCCTGAAGGAGCTTTCCGTACCGGAGGAGATCAACGGTATGAAGGTCGCAGGCATAGGCGAGAGGGCTTTTTCGGGCAAGGACATAATCAGCGTTCGGCTGCCGGTATCTGTAAAGTACATCAAGACATCAGCATTTCAGAACTGCTCAAAGCTGGTAAAGGTCGATTTTTCAAACGGTATTGAAAAAATCTACGGCTCTGCATTTCTTAACTGCACCTCACTTACGGGAGTGGAATTTCCCGACAGCCTGAAAAATATCGGCAAGAGTGCGTTCCAGGGCTGTTCAATGCTGTCAAGTGCCACATTCCCCGACAATATCAGTGATATCGCACAGGATGCGTTTACAAATACCTTCTGGCTGGACAATTTCCCCACCACAGGTATTGTTTATGCAGGAAAATTTGCTTACACCTACAGGGGCAGATGCCCGGAAACGCTGATCTTTGACGAAGGTACTCTGGGTGTTTCATCATCGTTCTTTACCTCCTACAACTCGGAAAAGCTGGTAAATATCGAAATACCTGCAAGCGTCAATAATTTCAAAACCGCTTCTCTGGGCGAGTGTTCGATACTTGAAAACATCAACGTCAATTCCAAAAGTAACACATATTACTCCAAGGACGGCATACTCTACACCAAGAACAAAAAGAACCTGCTCGCTTATACAAGAGGCAGAACTGCCGATTCATTTGATGTACCCGAGGGTGTTACAAGCATAAGTTGTTTCCACAACGACAACGTGGAAAAGGTTTACCTGCCCACAACGATGAAAACGATCAAAAAAGAAGCCTTCTTTGGCTGCTATCGCCTCAACTACGTCAGCTTGAATGAGGGACTGACCACGATAGGCGACAGTGCATTTGAAAATTGTGCATATATGAATACGCTGGTGCTTCCCAACACCGTTACAAGTCTGGGTGCAAGGGTTTGCTATAACTGCGAGGTGCTGACAGAGCTTGTTCTGCCGAATGGTCTCACCGAGATAAAGGACGGTGCGTTCGGAGCTTGTGCCAGATTAAAGACCGTGAATATTTCAAGTGGTTTAAGGTCGATCGGTGCAAATGCGTTTGCGGACTGCGGAATGCTCAGTGAGGTCATTATCCCAAGATGGACAAGGACGATAGGGGAGAATGCCTTCTCAAACTGCCCTGCACTCAAAAGCGTCAAGCTCACGGGAAGCATAAACGAGATAGGCAGCAATGCCTTCGGCTATGCCGTGAATGAAGAAACATACCTGATGGAAAAGGTTCCGGATTTTCTGATAAAGTGCGTTCAGGGCTCGGCTGCTGAGCTTTATGCTTCAAGCAACGGCTTTGCGTTTGAATATTTTATAGAGCCTTATGAGCCGGAGCCTGTAGACCCCGAACCCGAGCCTGTGACTCCCGTTGTCAAAAAGACCTCCATCACTCTCAAAAAAACAAGTGCAAAGCTTTATGTAAAGCAGACCACATCGATAAAGGTTACAGTCAAGAACAAAAAAGGAACAACTACCTTTGCTTCTGCAAATAAAAAGGTTGCCAAGGTCGATAAAAATGGTAAGGTAACTGCCGTCAAAAAGGGTACTGTCAAGATAACCGTAAAGAATAACGGTGTAAATAAAGTGTTCAAGGTGACTGTTATCAATCCTACGCTCAATGCCAAGAGCAAGACTCTTAAAAAGGGTGCTTCCTTCAAACTGAAGATAAAGGGAAAGGTCGGCACAGCCAAGTTCTCTACCTCCAAAAAAAAGGTGGCAACCGTGGATAAGAACGGCAAGATAAAAGCTAAGAAAAAGGGCAAGGCTGTGATCACAGTTAAGACAAACGGCTTGACCCTGAAATGCAAAATCAACGTAAAATGATATTTTTAACAATTATCGCACGGATTTTCCGTGCGATTTTTTGTAAATAATAGATAAAATATGAATGGGGTAATTAGAGATATTATATAATGATATCGTTAATTTGTACAAGGTTTTGGATAGTAATTTATCTATAAAATGGAAAATAGCTTTCTCTGCATAAATAATATTGTATATCTTTAACAATGGTGCTATAATATAAAGGCACTGAGAAATGGTCAAAGACCAAATACAAGCTCAAGGAGATAATCCCCATGAGAAATTATGAACCAAACAAGATATTGAATATTGCACTTGCAGGTCACAGCGGATCAGGCAAAACCTCCGTTGCTGAGAGCATTCTCTACCTCACAGGCAATATTGACAGATTGGGCAAAATTGCGGACGGAAATACCTTCCTCGATTTTGATCCCGAGGAAATAAAGAGAAAAGTTTCCGTACTTTCGGCAGTCGTTCCGATCGAATGGAAAAATACAAAGATCAACCTCATTGACACTCCCGGTCTGTTTGACTTTGCAGGCGGAGTTGCAGAGGGCATAAGAGTAGCCGACAGCGTTCTTGCCGTTGTTTCGGGCAAGGACGGAATAGATGTCGGTACTGAAAAGGTTGTAAAAATGGCAACCGATCAGGGCAAGACCAAGATGTTCTTTGTAAACGGACTGTGCGATGAAAGTGCCCGTTTTTACCGTGTGTTTGAGGATCTGAAATCAACCTTCGGTCCTGCGGTATGTCCCGTTGTTGTTCCCTATATCGAGAACGGCAAAGCAGAGGTGTATGTAAATCTCTTTGAATACAAGGCATACAAGTATTCGGCAGGCGGCAAGGTAGTTCAGGTAGATATGCCTGATATGGGTGGCAGATTTGAGGGTCTCAGAGAGGCTATCCGTGAAGCTGTTGCAGAAACCTCAGAGGAATTGATGGACAAGTATTTTGAGGGTGAGGAGTTCACCCCCGAAGAGATCATCCTCGGCGTATCCCAGGGTGTTAGAGACGGCTCTATCATTCCCGTATTCTGCGGAGATGCCCACAATACCTTTGGTATCGACCAGTTGCTCAATTCGCTTGTATGGCTGGCTCCAAAGGCTGATTTTGATAAGGAAGTCGGCACTGATATCAACGGTGAGCCGGTTGAAATATCGGTAAGCTCCGACGGTGCAGCAGCTGCAATCGTGTTCAAAACTGTTATTGACCCATTTGTCGGCAAGATGAGCTTTGTGAAGGTCATCAGCGGAAAGATCGCTCCCGATACCCAGCTTGTCAATATGCGTACAGGCAGCACAGAGAGAGTTACCAAGGTGCTGACAGTCAAGGGCAAAAAGCAAGAGGATGCAAAGTTTATCGGTGCAGGAGATATCGGTGCATTGCCTAAGCTCAACAACACCGCAACAGGAGATACACTCTGCTCACCGCTGAGAAAGGTCACACTGGAGGGTATCGATTACCCCGTTGCCAACCTTTCAATGGCTGTTTATGCCGACAGCAAGGACGATGAAGAAAAGATCACACAGGGTATCCTCAAATTATGTGAGGAAGATCCTACTTTGAAATATGTACACAATCATGAAACTCATGAGCGTGTTGTTACCGGTCTGGGCGAACAGCAGCTTGACTTTGTTGTAAGCAAGCTCAAATCCAGATATAACATAGATGTAAAGCTCCAAAAGCCGAAGGTAGCCTACAGAGAAACTATCCGCAGTACCGTAAAGGTTCAGGGCAGACACAAAAAGCAGAGTGGCGGTCACGGTCAGTTTGGTGACGTTTGGATCGAGTTCTCACCCTGCGACTGCGACGGTCTTGAATTTGAGCAGACTGTTGTCGGCGGTTCTGTTCCCAAGGGCTTCTTCCCGGCAGTAGAGAAGGGCTTGCAGGATTCCATCAAGAAGGGTCCGCTTGCAGGCTTCCCTGTTGTAGGTCTCAAAGCTAACCTCTATGACGGAAGCTACCACCCCGTTGATTCATCTGAAATGTCATTCAAAATGGCAGCTCAGATAGCATATAAGAACGGTCTGCCCCAGGCTAAGCCCGTACTGCTTGAACCCATAGGTGCCCTCAAGGTCATCGTACCCGATGCCAATATGGGTGATGTAATGGGTGAGGTCAACAAACGCAGAGGCAGAGTGCTTGGTATGGAGGCAACAGCTGACGGCAATCAGCAGATAGATGCCGAAGTGCCAATGGCTGAGATGGGTGACTTCAATACATTCCTGCGTCAGGTGACACAGGGCAGAGGCACATATACCTTTGACTTTGTGAGATATGAAGAAGCTCCGGCAAACGTAGCCCAGAAGGTAATAGAAGAAGCAAACAAGGAATAATCCCAAATTTGCATTTAGAGGTGCCCTTTATAAATTTGTTCTCCATTTCTTGAGAATTTCATAATTCTCTATTCTCTTTCTTCCATTGGGAAGCCCCGTGCATTACGCACGGGGCTTTTCCCTGCTTGCCGAAAACTCAGGGTGTGAGTGTCAGGCTGCCATAGCTTACGCTTTGGATCTCGTTGATATCCATAAAGACAAGCTGTTGTTTATCAATGTCTAAGGTTGCATACGTTTGTTCAAAGCAGTCCTCATGGATGCTGTATCCCATTGATAACAGTTCTATCTTTGAGCCGTCCTTCATGGTAACCACAGCTCCTTCGGGCATAATATCATCAGTATATGTTTCAAGGGTGTTGTTAGGATAGTTTCTTTCATCGTATCCTTTGGGATCATCTGTATGATGTCCTCTTACTCTCAGGTTGTAGCATGAGATCTCATAGTCGTCAAGTCTAAG
>CACYCD010000060.1 GCA_902772755.1 uncultured Ruminococcus sp. | reverse complement strand
TGCCTGACCGCCTGCGGGGGACATATCGAGGAGGAAGTCCTTTGCAAATGCACCGCTCTGGATATCTGCGAGAATCTTCTTCATAGCCTTCTTGGTGTCCTCTGTGATGATCTTGGGACCTGTGATGTAGTCGCCGTACTCAGCAGTGTTGGAGATGGAGTATCTCATACCTGCAAAGCCTGACTGATAGATGAGGTCAACGATGAGCTTCATCTCGTGGATACACTCAAAGTAAGCGTTTCTGGGATCGTAGCCTGCTTCTACAAGTGTCTCAAAGCCACACTGCATCAAAGCACAAACGCCACCGCAAAGTACAGCCTGCTCACCAAAGAGGTCTGTCTCTGTCTCTGTCTTGAAGGTAGTTTCAAGCACACCTGCACGGCTGCCGCCGATGCCTGCTGCATAAGCAAGTGCAAGCTGCTGTGCCATACCTGTAGCGTCCTGCTGAACAGCCACAAGACAGGGAACACCCTTGCCTGCCTGATACTCTGAACGTACTGTGTGACCGGGTCCCTTGGGAGCGATCATTGTAACGTCAACATTGGCAGGAGGTACGATCTGACCAAAGTGGATAGCAAAGCCGTGTGCAAACATAAGCATATTGCCCTCTTCAAGGTTGGGCTCGATGTCCTGCTTGTACATAGAAGCCTGCTTTTCATCATTGATGAGGATCATAATGATGTCTGCCTGCTTAGCAGCCTCTGCTGCTGTAAACACCTCAAAGCCCTGCTCCTCGGCTCTTTTCCAGCTCTTAGAGCCGTTGTAAAGACCGATGATGACCTTTACTCCGCTCTCCTTGAGGTTGAGTGCGTGTGCGTGGCCCTGGCTGCCGTATCCGATGATAGCAACGGTCTTATCCTTTAAAAGGTTAAGGTCACAATCTGACTGATAAAAAATATTTGCTGCCATTTTATATTTCCTCCTTAAAATTGGCAATCTATATAACAGAGGGATCACCGACTTTACCCTTCGTGAGATCCCTGCTTATATAGCTGATTAGTCGTTAAAGCCACTGTGATAGGCTTCTCCCTGTCCTTTTTCAATAGCTACCGTACCCGTGCGGACGATTTCCTTGATCCCGTAGGGCTTCAGCAGGTCAAACAGGGTTTGAAGTCTTTCATTGGTGTCGGCTATTTCAAAGGTAAAGGTGCTTGGGGTGATGTCAACTATCTTTGCCGACATCAGATCGGCTATCTGCATAAGCTCGCCCCTGCGTCGGGGAGTGCTTTGCACCTTGACAAGTGCAAGCTCTCTGCTGACGTACTCACCCTCTACAAGTCTTTTCACCTTGATAACGGGAATGAGCTTGTTCAGCTGTTTTTCAAGCTGTTCAACCACATGCTCATCGCCGTCGGCTACTATCGTTATCCTTGAAAATGCGGGATTGCTGGTCACACCTACAGCAAGACTGTCAATATTGAAGGAACGTCTGGAAAACAGTCCCGATATCTTTGACAGTACGCCCGAGTGGTTTTCCACAATTACCGATAATGTATATTTCACTGCCGGAGCCTCCTTAAATTGATGGAGTTTCGGGAGCTACATTGCATATAAGCACAAACGGCTCCTTAGATTTGAACATGGTTTCCGCAATTTTCTCGGCTTCTTCGTTTGAGCTGACCTCTGCGGTCTTTATCCCGTAAGCTTCGGCTATCTTTGTAAAGTCGGGGTCCCCTAGGATAGTTCCGCTGAATCGTCCGCCGTAAATGTTGCTTTGCAGCTCACGCACCATACCGAGGCGGTTGTTACGCATAACAATAATCTTTATATCGATATTATTCTGCATGATCGTGCCAAGCTCTGTCAGATTCATCTGGAACGAGCCGTCACCGCACACCGCAACAACGTCACGTGTGGGACGTGCCAGCTTTGCACCTATGGCGGCAGGCACACTGTAGCCCATTGTACCCATACCGCCTGTAGTCAAAAATCTTCCTTCACGGATCCTAAAATTGTTTGCACACCAGATCTGATTTTGTCCGACATCGGCAACCAGTATACCCTTGCTCTTCATCATAAATGAGAGCTTAGACACCAGCGTCCTCGGCTCTACAAAGCCTTCGTGTACGGGCGGAACACGGAACATCTTCTGCTTCCACTCGCTGTAGGTGCTTGCCCATTCCTCGGAGATATGGTAGTCGCCGATCTCATCAAGGAGATTTTCCATCACGTTTTTCATATCGCCTACGATCGGAACGGTAGTTGTCACGTTTTTTCCGATCTCGGCAGGGTCAATATCTATATGTATTATCTTGCTTGTCCGACTCACCTGGTCGGGACGGGCTACGGCTCTGTCGCCCAGTCTTGCACCGCAGACTATGAGCAGGTCGCTCTCGTGCAGGGCACGGTTGGCGTACTTTTTGCCGTGAGTACCCAGCATACCGAGGTAATTATCGTGTTCACTTGGCATAACGCCTATGCCCATCAGAGTTGAAATTACGGGAATACCCGTCTGCTCCGAAAATTTCACAAGCTTTAGCTTGCTTCCCGAGGAAAGCACACCGCCGCCGGCAACGATAAGCGGCTTTTCAGAAGATCGCAAAAGCTCCAATGCTTTTTTGATCTGCATCTTGTGTCCACGGTAGTTTGGCTTGTAGCCCACTATCTCCACCTTTTCGGGATATTCAAATGATTCTACCAACTCCTCCTGAACGTCCTGCGGAACATCAATGAGGACGGGTCCCATTCTTCCCGTAGTGGCAATGTGGAAAGCTTCTTTAAAGATCCTCGGCAAATCCCTTGTATCGTTTACAAGATAGCTGTGCTTGACAAACGGCTCACAGGCACCCGTGATGTCAGCCTCCTGAAAAACATCTCTGCCGATAAGCTCCCTCTTGACCTGACCCGTGATGCAGATCACGGGAATACTGTCGGAGTAAGCCGTCGCAATTCCCGTTATCATATTTGTGGCACCGGGGCCCGAGGTTGCAATGCACACACCTGCCTTGCGGCTGCAGCGACTGTAGCCGTTGGCGGCATGTACCGCAGACTGCTCCATACGCACAAGTATATGCCTTATATCGGATTTATAAAGTGAATCGTAAAACGGACAAATCGCCGCACCCGGATAGCCGAACACCGTGTCGATGCCCTCAGCTTCCAGACATTTTATCATTATATCTGCACCGCTGATCATAAACCCATATACTCCCAAATGTAAATATTTTGCTCAAAAAATACGAATAGTGATATTACACTGCTTACCATTATACAATAATCCGCTCCGCATTTCAAGGGCAAAACATAAAAAACAAGCTTAAATATTAGGATTTTCGTAAAACATCACAGCAGTTCGTTATTTTTGGCGGTATAATTTTTTCAGGGTGAGGGCTACGGAGTTTTGGTTGTTGGTGTTTATGGTGGAGGTGGCGGTGGCTTTTACTTGGGGGTGGGCGTTGGCTACGGCGTAGAACTCATCGGATATTTCGGCGAGGGGGAGGTCGTTGAGGGAATCGCCGAAGGAAACTATCCTGTCACAGCCGAGCAGGGTTTTCAGCTGGAGGGCTGCGTTTGCCTTGGTTGCGTGGTGAGGGAGTATCTCCAGCCAATATTCTCCGCTGTAGATGTCCTTTTGAAACAGGCAGTTGAAGCGGTCCTTTAGCAAGTCATAGAGTGGCTGCAGCTTGTCCCGATCGTCAATACAGGTGAAGTAATATTTTTCGCCGTCAAGTATTCCGTTGTCGGTTTTAAGCGGATTTCTGCGTGGGTCGGTGGCACGTGTCAGAAGAAAACCTCCGATCCCCCTGCCGACAGAACGGCTGTCGTATGAGAATTTTTCCGCATCATTTCTCAAAGCATACACCAGCGGAAACACACCTCCGCTTATGAGCGAGGTGTAGATCTCCAGTGCTTCATCATCGGTAAAGCTGTTTGAGATAAGCCGTTTCGAGGTTGAGCCGTCAATAATAAATGTCCCGTTGTGGAGTATCACGGGGAATTTTGCATCAAGCCCTGCCGTTACAGTCCTTGCCGTATTGAGCGAGCGTGCAGTCGCATACGAAAAACACATACCGTCCCGTATCAAGCTGTTAATTATTTCACAGCTTGTTCTCGATATTCTTTGGTCACTCTGCAACAACGTGCCGTCCAGATCGGAAATGTATAGCGTTTTCATCAATTTACGATAACCTCAACCTTGCTGCCGCCAAGCCTGTCCTTCGTTATGACAATTCGGCGGTCGATTTTTTCTTTCAGTTCTTTCACGTGTGAGATCACTCCCACCAGACGGTCGCCCTCGCTCAGTCCCTGCAGTGCATTTACGGCATTTTTCAGGGAGTCGTCATCAAGAGTGCCAAAACCCTCATCGACAAACATCGTGTCAAGTCTTACACCCCCTGCATTTGACTGCACCTCATCAGACAGCCCCAGTGCAAGCGACAGAGAAGCTTTGAACGCTTCTCCGCCCGACAGAGTGTTTACGCTACGCTGACTGCCGTTGAAGTGGTCTATTATATCAAGGTCAAGACCGCTCTGCTTGGTTTTGTTTTCGGCTGTCGTTCTGCGGACAAGCTCATATTGACCATCGGACATCACCATAAAACGGGTATTGGCACGGCTGATTATCCTGTCAAAATAATTCATCTGCACAAAGGCTTCAAGCGTGATCTTATCCTTTCCGCTGAGGTTTCCGCCGGCGGTCTCGCTGAGATTTTTTGTGAGAGTGTAGTGCTTTTCAAGCCGTTCGCACTCGCCCTGCTTTGCCATTAGCCTGCCAAGGGTGTTTTGGTTGGCGGAAAGACGGACATTCACCTCATCTCTTTGTCGTGTGAGGTCGGTCTTTTCCTTTGCAAGCCGGTCTTTATCGGCTGTCAATTGAGCTTCATCTATCTCTTCTGCGGTTTCAAGCTGTTTTTTGAGCTGTTCACGAGTTCCCGTAAGCCTGTCCATCTGTTCCTTTTGATTCTTGTAAGCGGTTTCTGCCTGCTCTACTGCGGTTTTTAAGTCGTTTATCCGCTTTTTCAGCTGTTTGCAGTGAGCTTGTGCGGCAGCTTTGCTGTCAAAATCCAGTTCTTTTCTATGCTCTTCAAGCTGTCGGCTTTGTTCTTTGATTAGTACTTCCAGCTTGGAGATCTCGACCTTCAACTCACCTGCAGTTGCTTCCAGATCTTTGTTTTTCTGTGTCAGCTCGGGTATCTCCCTGTCAAGCCGCTGTCTGCGTCGGAGGTTCTTTTGTTCCTGTTCTAACATTGCTCCGACTGCATCAAGCTGAGTGTTGAGCAGTGCCGTTTCTGCATTCAGCTTATTTGAGGCGATCTCGATATCCTTTTCCAAGCCGTAGCCGTCAAGCTTTTCTGCTATTACACTGCTCAGTGCCATCAGCTCACTTTTTTGCGTAACTGTTTTGGCTTGTTCGTTATCCGCTTGTTCCCTCATTTTGTCCAATGCTGACTTTTGTTTTTTCAGCTGTTGTTCGGTAGGTGCGTTTATTGAAGGTTCAGCCTTGTGCGGATGTACGGTAGAACCACAGACGGGGCAGGGCATATCGGGCTGAAGCTGACCGGCGAGAATACCTGCCTGTTCTCCTATGAAGGCATCATACATTCTGTTGTAAAGCTGTTCTTCCTGCTGTGCTTTTTTGCGAACGGCTTCTGTATACTGAAGCTGTTTTAAATATACCTGCTTGTCCGCTCTGTACTTGCCTATATCGTCCACCAGTTTTACAAGCCCTGTTTTTCTATCGGTCAGTGTCGTTCGTTCATTTTCCAGCCGAATAATAATCTCACCGCTGTCCGCCAGCGATTCACGCTCCGCTGTCAGCTTTTGGAGCCGTTCTTCACCTGCTTTGAGGTGATTTTTGCAGTTTTTAAGCGAAATGTCTCTGTCTTTTAGCTTTGTATTACCCTCTTTCAGCGAGGCTTCCAGGTCTGTCAGTATGTCGTACTTAGGAAGCTTTTCTTCTGACTGTGATACTCTTTGAACAAGCTGTTCGATCTCTGCGGCACTCTCTCGGGCGGAGCTGAGTCGGGTCTTACAGGTGTTCAAAACTTCTTCTCCCAAATCAAGCTTTTTCAAAACGTCCTCGTACTCCGCCTTGACCCTGTTTTGCTGTTCGGCTTTTCCCAAAGCGGAATTGATATTTTCAAGCTTTCCGTCAAGCTGTTCAAGCTGTTTTTCCGCCTCTGACATTTTTTTGCTGTCCTCATCATTGAGCTTTTCCAAAAGCTCTGTCGCTGTGACGGCGGAGGGG
>CACYCD010000059.1 GCA_902772755.1 uncultured Ruminococcus sp. | reverse complement strand
TATCCTTGCGGTCTCGCCCGGCATATACGCACCTGTGCCGAAAACTGTACCGCAGTCGGTAACGGGTGAAGTCACCTGACAGTATGCCGAATCGACCTTCATTGAATACAGGTAATTGCCGATGGAGGGGTAGTATTCCTCCTTGCTTTTGTAGTATTCCTCGTTGCAGGCTTCCTCGTCTGTTATTTCGTTCTTGTTGGTGTCACAGACAGCTATGCCGTAGTAGGTGTCATTTACCACTATGCCACGTATGAAGTCGTACTTGCTTCTGTGGTAAAATCTGCCTGAATTAGCAAACATATCCGTTGAATAATCGTATGTCAGGAAGTCGCCCAGTCCCTCAAACTGCACATCTGAGAACAGGAGCTTGTTTTTGATGGGGCTTACTCCGCAAATATAATAATCGATATTTGTGGTGTTTACGATAACGGAAAACTTTTTGTTTGTTTTGAGCCTGTCTGCTTTGCTCACTGTCCAGCTTGTGCCGTCAAAGCTCATAACCTGCGGAACGGCATCGCTTCCGTCTGTTCCCATTGCGTATATCAGTTTATTTGATGAAACAGCTACAGCTTTGCCCATTGCTCGGGGCTGTGGCATATCGGCACAGGTCTGCCAGGTGTTGTCGGCTTTCAATTTATATACTTTTTTGACAGGCTTTGAGGTATCAATGTCAAAGCCACCTATCGAATACAGGCTTCCGCCCATTACGCAGAGTGTGGGGTAGATGATTTTTTTGTCGGCAGGCTTGATGTACACCGTATCCATATTGTTGCTGTCTATCACGGCAACGGCAGACTGATAGCCAAACTGAAAATCCATATAATCAAATTCGCCGTAGATGGTCATATCCGCATAAATCTTTCCGTCATAATAAGCCAGACTGCCCTGCCTATGCTTGAAGGTGTCGGTGCCTAAGCCGAACGCCTCGCCGTAGTCGAGGAAATACTCCATCGAATTATGGAACATAGTTTCTCCGCTGTCGTATTCCATCATACTTATTGAGGTATCTCTGCCTATAATTACGGCGTTGCCGTTGGCAGTCATATTATAGTTGTCGAAATATTTCTCCGAGTAGGCGACCAGATCCAGCTTCTCGCCCTCGTTGAAGGTGCGTCTGAGAACGTCATATCCGCTTTTGTTATAGACCCTTACCTCCGCCTCACGGTTGAGGGCATTGGGGTCGGTGATAATGATTTGGCTGTCGGAGGCAGAGGTTATCCGCACATTTTTTCCGTTTACATCTACCTTGCAGTCCCTGAGGGTATCACCCTTCAAAACAGCCTTATTGTTGAGATAAAGAGCGGAGTACACCTTGGGGATATTTTTGACGGAATTATTTTGGCTGAGATCCAGCTTTGATGAGCGGTCACAGAGATAATCATAACGGCTGTCCTGCCGTGTTTTTCCGAGCACTGCATCTATTGTCTGCTTTGCGTCAAGCGTGTTATCCTGCTCTCTCAACAGGGCTAATGCACCTGTTACTGTGGGGGCAGCCATTGAAGTACCCGAGTAAAAATCGTATTTTCCGAAGCTCTTCTGTTCCTCGGCAGTTCCCTTGGAGACGGCTATCGCATCAAAGGAAACCTCATAATCTCCGCTTGCCGAAAATGAAAACGCTATGACCAGCTTGCGTTTGCCCGTTTTGGAACAGCTTGACTGTTCGGTAAAATGGATCCAGTCGTCGTTTTTTTCAAAAATATAACCTATGCCGATCTGATATGCCGAGAGTGCCTCTGCAATATCGGTATCGGCAGATACATCGGCAAATGCCATACCCGATATTTCCATAAAGAAGCCGTCATCATCAACATTCTGAGGTGCTTTGTCTATCTTATACATAAAACTGACGTAGGGATTTTGTTCGGGGCTGTCGAGGGTGTAGGGTATCTCCATATAGCACAGGCTGTTTTTGGGGACATTGTTAAAGGATATCTTCATCGAGGAGGTGTCACCGCTGAGGTCGGGTATTCCCGATTTTTCGACATTCTGTACACTGATATTGAGCTTTTCTCCAAACTGTCCAAAGCTGTACTGTTTAGGCGTGTTGGGCGAGTAGAACGCACATTTGCTATTTGTGTCCTCATATATAGTGGGGTTGAAGCAGTTGTAGGAAACACTTGAAAGAATATCCGAGCCGGGGGCGAAGATATCCACCACGTCATCGCCGTAGTTTGAGTAGTCTGCTTTTGTGCCGTTTTCATCGCTTGCACCGACTGTGATTATATAGTCGCTCTTGGTGCAGGCAGGATAGACATAGTACTCGTTGTTTTCCGTCAGGTCGGGAGCTGCGGCAAAAATATGGGGAGAGCTGTTTTTGTCATAATAATCATCTCCGCTGTAGCCCGAATAGCCTTCCTTGTCATAGCCGGCTGCGATTGTATTGAAGTCATAGACACAGTTCAGGTCGTATTGTTCATTGCCGGCTGCCACAACGGATACCGCACCAAGCTCACCCACCTTGTCTATGATCTGCTTTAGTATTTCCGAGTTTTCACTGCCACCCCAGGAGTCGTTTATCGCAACAACGTTCACTCCAAGCTGCATTGCGTGATACACATACTGATAGCCTGCAATTGCGTCAGAGGTGAAGCCCGAGCCGGTTTCGTCAAGCCACTTGACAGCCATTATCCTTGCATTTTGGCTTATGCCCGATATACCCGTGTTATTGTTCTGCTCTGCGGCGATTATTCCGGCACAGTGAGTGCCGTGACCGTTGTCGTCAAAGACCTCCATTTTGTCCCTGTCTGTGGCAAGGACGTTTATTCCGTGAACACCGGGGAGCTTATCCTGAAACGGATTTGTCCACAGCTTGTTTTTCAGATCCTCATGAGTGCAGTCAACTCCCGTATCCATCATAACAATAACGGGTGTGTCCTTGTCCGTGGGCTTCTTATCCGTCCACATCGCCTCGGGGTTGATGTCCTCACCCTCGTCATTGTCCAGATACCACTGATATTGGCTGTATGTATCGTTTGTCAGGGAAAGTGTGTGGTACTTGTAGTTTGGCTCTGCAAGCAGGATATCCTCGCTCTTGTTGAGGGTCTTGACAAGCTCTGTGGTGCTGAGGGTATCGGAGGAAACCGAAGCCACGGAAAAGCTGTTTTTGCGTGACTTAAAGCTCTCCACTCGGTCAACGGTGATATCCTTGCCGTCCGTCACTGCTGTATCGCCCAGACTGTCACCCGATTTCAGCGGTACTGAGGAATCCAGCATAACCACCGCCTCACCCTCGGCATATTGCTTTGAGTCCGTCTGCTTTAGCCTGTCATTTATCAGCTTTTTTATTGCCGTCTGCTGTGCAGGCTGTGGATTTGTCCTTGCGGAAGTGCCGAAATCTCCGACAGATGCCGTACCCAGCAGGGCAATGCCCAGCAAAGCCGACACGACTTGTTTTATCATCTTCATAGCTGTTCTCCATTCATTTGATATATATCATTATATATACTTATACTGTGACTGTCTATAGTTATGTCAAAATTATTATCAATTGTAACCTATCAGCAAGACAGACATCAAAAAAGCTGTGAGGTCTGCCGCAAGACCCACCGGCAGGGTGTGTCGGGTGTTCGTTATTCCTACGCTTCCGAAATACACGGTGACGGCGTATACTGTGGTGTCTGTACTGCCGGCAAGCACCGAGGCGATTTTGCCGGCAGCGGAGTCTGTGCCGTACCGCTCAAAAATATCGACAAGCAGTGCTGTTGCTCCGCTTCCGCTCACGGGACGGAGGACAGCCATCGGGACGACTTCCTTCGGAAAGCCCAGCAGGTCGGCAGCCGGCTGTGCAAGCGTGCAGAGCAGGTCGATGCCTCCGCTCGCTCTGAGCATTTCAACCGCAACTATCAAGCCCGTGATCGTGGGGATTATCATATACAGGGTGTGCAGTCCCTCAACAGCACCCTCGGTGAACACCTCAAACACCTTGACCTTTTTGTACAGACCGTAGACCAGTATCAGCACTACGCCGACAGGCATTATCATTTCCATAAGCTCCACCTGTTGAACGTGAGTGACAGCACCACTGCGACAGCCAACGCACAGGCGGAAGCTGCAATGACGTAGGGGATCACCGCAAACGGCTCCTTGCTCCCGTAGCTCTGCCTGAGATATCCTATCGTAGTGGGAATCAGTTGCATTGAAGCGGTGTTCATCACTACAAAGGTCACCATTGAATTTGTTGCCGTGGTTTTGTCTTGGTTCTGCTTTTGCATTTCACTCATAGCCTTCAATCCGAAGGGTGTAGCGGCGTTGCCTATGCCCAGCAGGTTTGCACTGACATTCATACAGATGCTTCCGAAAGCCTCGGAATCTCTGTCAAGCTCCGGAAACAGCTTTGACAGCAGGGGAGAAAGTATATGCACAAGCTTTAGCGTAAGTCCGCTTTTTTCAGCGATCTTCATTATGCCCGACCAGAACACCACCGCACCGAAGAGCTTTATCAACAGCTGTACTGCTTTTTCCGCACCGCACAGCAGAGCGGAGGACAGCTGTTCGGTTTTTCCCGTAAAGAACGAGCATAATACGGAAATTATTATCATGAAAGCCCAAATATAATTTGTCATTTATATCACTTCTCACAAAAAAATAAATTTTTTGCCAAATGCTTGACAATACTGCTGATTTTTGTTAAAATATGTTTAGAAAGAAAATAGCTATTTGGCTGTTTATGGTTTTTATGGCAGTTAAATATATTAAGTATGTGTCGTTTTTTAAACCATTTGGATACCTATAAGGTACATAGTCGCTTTGGTGTCCTTTACCGAAAATGATGCACCTGTATCACGAAAAGGGTGATTTTATGAAGCAAGTTGGCTATGTCAGTAAAATTGATTCTCTTGGCAGGATAGTTATTCCAAAGCCTGTCAGGAAAATGTATGATTTGGAAAAGGAAGACGCTGTGGAGATCCTTGCCAAGGATAATGGTTTGCTTATAAGAAAGTATAAACCCTCCTGCGTGTTCTGTGGAGAAACTGAAGGTATTATTGTTCACGAAGGTTCCAATGTGTGTGAAGCCTGTATAAAGAAGCTGATGACAAAGGCAGGACTGTAACAGTATATTACTTAAAGCTCTGAATAATTCCCTCGGATCACTCCGAGGGTTTTGTTTTTGTTGATTTATTTGCGAACATTGGTTATAATGATAGTATAACTTTAGTCGGGGCATATAAATATGAAAACAGATCTTTTTTACTATGAAATCAAAGAATTGCTGTCAAATGAATACGATGAGTTTTTGAAGGCTTATTCTCAGCCACCGTTTAGAGGGCTGAGGGTGAACACCCTCAAATGCACCGCAGAACGGCTGTTTGCTCACCTTGACTTTGAGCCGAAAAAAACTCCGTTCTGCCCCGATGGGTACTACATACCGCAGGGCTGTGACGGCTTGGGCAAACACCCTCTCCATCACGCAGGAGCGTTCTATATACAGGAACCGTCCGCTTCCTCCGCTGTGGAGATGCTGGGTGTGAAGCAGGGAGACAGGGTGCTTGACCTGTGTGCCTCACCCGGAGGAAAAAGCACGCAGATAGCCTCGAAGCTCGGCGGTGAGGGTCTGCTTGTGGCAAATGAGATAGTCAGATCACGGGCGAATATCCTGCTCTCAAACATTGAAAGAATGGGTGTAAAAAATGCTGTAGTGACCTCCTGCCACCCTCAGACCATTGCCGAACGTCTGTGCGGATTTTTTGACTGCGTACTGGTCGATGCACCGTGTTCGGGTGAAGGAATGTTCAGAAAAGAGAGTGAGGCACTGTCGCACTGGAGCTATGAACACACCGTCACCTGTGCTGTCCGTCAGCTGGAGATACTCAACAGTGCCAAGCACTGCCTGAAAGAAAACGGAGTGCTGGTCTACTCCACCTGCACCTATAACAAGCGTGAGAACGAGGGAGTTATCCTCCGCTTTCTTGAACAGAATCCCGATTTTGTCATTGAGGACAGCGGTGCAGACTTTGGCAGAATCACCCTGCAGTTTGCCAAGCGGATATTTATAAATGACGGCGGAGAGGGTCATTTTTGCTGTTGTCTGAAAAAAACCTCACCGCCCACAGGGTACACCTCGGGCTACAGATATATCAAGCCCAAGGAAGCCGAGAGTGTACTGAGCTTTTACGACAGCATATTTATTGACCGTCCGTTCGGTGAAAATGTTGAAATTATCAAGGATAAGCTCTACCTCCTGCCGGACGGCTTGCCGGAGCTTGGCGGACTCAACGTGCTGAGAAGCGGAGTACTGCTGGGTGAACTGAAACGCAGTCGCATCGAGCCTGCACATGCAGCCTTTGCCGCAGCAAAGCCCTGTAAGTGCAGAAGCGTAATAGACCTAAAGCTCACCGACAGCCGAACAGCAAAATTCCTCCACGGTGAGGAGATCCCCGTACCGAGCGACATCAAGGGCTACACTGCCGTTGCCGTTGAGGGGGTCGCCCTCGGCTTTGGCAAGGCAGTGGGGGGAGTGCTGAAAAACAAATATCCGAAGGGACTGAGGGATCTGTAATGGAAGGATTATCAAACATAGGCACGATACGGGAGATATTATCCCGTCACGGCTTCTCGTTCAGCAAGGGACTGGGGCAGAATTTTCTTATCAATCCCTCTGTCTGTCCCCGAATGGCAGAGGAGAGCATTTACAGCGACAACATCGGCGTGCTTGAAGTAGGTCCCGGCATAGGGGTGCTTACAAATGAGCTTTGCAAGCGTGCAAAAAAAGTCGTTGCCGTGGAGCTTGACAAACGGCTGATACCCGTGTTGGGGGAAACTATGGCGGAACACGACAATTTTTCGCTGATAAATGCGGATATTATGCAGATAGATCTGCACTCGGTGATAGCAGAGCATTTTGAGGGTATGGACGTTGT
>CACYCD010000058.1 GCA_902772755.1 uncultured Ruminococcus sp. | reverse complement strand
TATTTCAGAAATATTAGCTCTGATATAGGAAGCACCTGCAATATTTCCGTTTGGAATATTGCTGTCGTGACCGCTTCCGGTTCTCTGCACGGCAAAGGGCTTTATATCTGTGTCTTTGAGTGCTTTGATATATTCTGTTGCAAGGATATCGTTAGCACCACGGAAGATTTCCGCCGTATCTGCTCCGTAAATTTCACATACGGCTTCATATACCGCTTTTGGATAATAAAGACCACTGTTCATTTTTTTGCGTATCATTTTCTGAACATCAACATTTTCCACTGCTGAAGCTGCGTCATTCAGCAGCTTCGTTTTTCCGCATTCACTGCCAAATATCAGCCTGTCAACGATTCCGCAGGCATTCAGAATACTGACTGCCGATTTTGCAAATATTTCTGCATTTGCAACAGAATATACCGCAGGAAGCTCCAGAGCAAGATCAACTCCGTTTGAGAGAGCGGCAGCAGTCTTATCGTATTTGTTTATAAGAGAAATATCTCCACGCTGAACAAACGATGAGCTTGTGACGCTTATGACAGCACCGTCAGCTTTTTCAAGCAGATACTTATGACCGTTATGAAAAGGATTAAACTCCGCAACAACTCCGTAAATCATATAGACCTCCTTTTGCCTGTATGCAATTATAGCACAAAAATATTTAAAAATAAAGCACAAAACACTTGAAATATATAAATTTTTGTTGTATAATATATGTGGGGAAATGTATTTGTTTCTGCCGTTTGAAAGGCAGCGGTGGGATCAGGATAAAGGAGGATTCATTATGCTTATACTTGCATCTGCGTCACCAAGACGCAAGGAACTGCTGTCGAGAATATGTGAAAACTTTGTTGTCATACCCTCTATGGCTGATGAAACTATAGACAGAGTGATACCGCAGGAAAAGATTCCGCTCTATCTGTCTGAGAAAAAGGCAATGGATATCTTCTCAAAACATCCCGATGACGTTGTCTTGGGTTGTGATACAGGTGTTGTGATCGACGGCAAGCTGCTCGGCAAGCCAAAGGACAGGCAGGACACTTTTAAAATGCTGTCGCATCTGTCGGGAAAAACCCACATGGTTATTACAGGCTGCACGATTTTGTGCGGAAAAAGAAAAATCAGCTTTTCTACCGTGACAGAGGTTGAGTTCTATGTTCTCACGGATGATGAGATCCAGAACTATATCAACACGGGCGAATCGGCGGATAAAGCAGGCGGATACGGTATCCAAGGGAAGGGTGCTTTGTTCGTCAAGAGGATAAACGGAGACTATTTTAACGTAGTAGGACTTCCGATTTCAAAATTAAACAAAAAATTGAATGAAATTTTCCAAAACATATAGAAATATGTTTGCCGATGTGTTATAATCATCTTATTCAGTAAAATGGAGGAGATTAAAATGAAGATTTTAGTTATCAATGCGGGTTCTTCATCGCTGAAATATCAGCTTTTTGATATGACAGATGAGTCCGTATTGTGTAAAGGCAACTGTGAGAGGATCGGCGTTGGCGACAGCTTTATCGGCTACAAAAACGCCAAGGGTCAGGAGAAAAAGGTTGAGGTCGAGATGAACGACCATACCGAGGCATTTATGCAGGTCAAGAAGATGCTGACCGACAGTGAAGTCGGTGTTATCAGCGATCTTTCCGAGATCGATGCAGTAGGTCACAGAGTTGTTCAGGGTGGTGCAGTCTTCCATCAGTCATCTCTGGTCACACCTGCAACTCTTGAGCAGATCGATGCACTCTCTCCGCTGGCACCTCTTCACAATCCCGGTGCAGTTCAGGGCATCAAGGCAGCACAGAGCGTGTTTGGTGAGCATACACCGATGGTTTCTGTGTTTGATACAGCTTTCCATGCTACCATGCCTGAAAAGGCTTATATGTATGCTGTTCCCTATGAGTACTATGAAAAATACGGCGTTCGTCGCTATGGCTTCCACGGTACTTCGCATAGATATGTATCGGGACAGCTTGCAGAGCTTCTCGGCAAGGACATAAAGGACACAAAGCTTATCACCTGTCACATAGGCAACGGTTCTTCGATCACTGCAATTGACGGCGGTGAGGTTATTGATACATCTATGGGACTTACTCCCTTGGACGGTTTTATGATGGGTACCCGTTCAGGCTCTCTTGATCCGTCGGTCGTTACATATATAATGGAAAAAGAAGACCTCTCTGCTAAAGAGATGGATTCTATCCTCAACAAAAAGTCCGGTCTGCTCGGCATTTCGGGTGTGTCGTCTGATGACCGTGATGTTTCCGCAGCAGAGGCAGCCGGCAATGAGCGTGCAGCACTTGCACATCAGATGCTCTACTATCAGATAGCAAAGACAGTAGGCTCCTATTTTGTAGCCCTCGGCGGTTGTGACGGCATCTGCTTTACAGCAGGTCTGGGCGAGCATCAGAGCGGTCTCAGAAAAGCTGTTATGGACTACCTCAACGCTATCGGCGTTAAGTGCGATGACGAAAGAAATGACAATGTTCACGATACCGCACTTATCTCAGCTGATGACAGCAAGATCCCTGTTTATGTAATCCCCACAAACGAGGAGCTTGTTATTGCAAGAGATACAAAGTCAATCGTAGAAGCAATGTAATTTAAACATAAGGATAAGGCTTGAAGTTTGAATTTGATCAAACTTCAAGCCGATTTTTTTAGCTGTTCCGGATTTCGTGATCGCAGTATTCGCAGATTTTTTTGCCGTTTTTCTTATAGTAGTACCTCGGGAGATAATGCTCTTGATTAACAACGCAGCGGTCATTACTGCAAACGGAGTGTGTGGTGAGCTTTCCGCTTTTGGTATGGAAAAAGTAGTCCTTGTCCTCAAGCAACAGCAAAATAAGTGCCATTCTTCCGTACATTCCGTAAACAGCCTGTTTGAAATAGCAGGCACGGGGGTCATCATCAACTTCGACAGCTATTTCATCAACACGGGGCAGGGGATGGAGGATTATCATATTATCCTTGGCATATTTCAGCTTTTCAAGATCGAGGATATAAGTTCCCTTCTGTGCCTGATATTCCTCTTCGCTGTTAAATCTTTCACGCTGTATCCTTGTCATATAAAGTACATCGAGGTCGGAAATATTTTCTTTAAGGTCAAACACCTCGGTGTATTTACAACCGGATCTGTCCATTATATCCTTGATGTAATCCGGTATTTTGAGTTCCTTGGTAGAAATTAGGACAAATGAGTTTCCCTCAAAATGGCTCATTGTCTTGACCAGAGAATGTACCGTTCTTCCGTTTTTAAGATCACCGCACAAGCCGATCTTCAAATGGTTCAATCTGCCCTTCTCATTGTATAGGGTGACAACATCGGTGAGTGTCTGGGTCGGGTGCAGATGACCGCCGTCACCTGCATTTATTACCGGTACAGAGCTGTAAAGAGAAGCAGCCTTCGCCGAGCCTTCAACCGGATTACGCATTGCAATTATGTCGGCATATCCGCTCATAACCGTTATGGTATCCTTAAGACTTTCGCCCTTGGCAACAGAGGAATTTTGCGGATTATCAAAGCCTATCACCTTGCCGCCCAGACGCATCATAGCAGTCTGGAAGGACATCTGCGTCCTTGTTGACGGCTCATAAAACAGAGTTGCCATTATTTTGCCGTCACAAACGTGAGCGTATTTTTCGGGATCATTCTTGATTTTTCCTGCAAGCTCAATGGTGTGCTGCAGCTGCATAAATGTAAGGTCTTCAAGGTCAATAACATGTCTGTGCTTCATAAAAACCCCCTGACATACAAAAAATGAACAGTGAATAATGAACAGTTAGGAAACACTATTCGTTACTCACTATTCATTTTTCACCTGATCAGGCTTAACATTATGGTGCCGGTGACCGGACTCGAACCGGTACGATATCTCTATCGGTGGATTTTGAGTCCACTACGTCTGCCAATTCCATCACACCGGCACATATAACATAATTGATTATAACACAAACAATTTGAAAAAGCAAGGATTTTTTAAAAAAGAGTAAAATACAATAGTATTTTATAAATAATGCTCATATTTTTGACAAATGATTAAAAAATAACTTTTGTGTGGTTTATGCTTGCGTTTACTTGGTTTATAGTCTATAATAAGTATGTATTTTCTTATCTGAAAATACCAAGAAATTATTGTTTTTTTATTTGGCAACAAATAGGAGGATTTCAGGATGGAAAAGAAAGAACAGCTTTACGAGGGTAAGGCAAAAAAAGTTTTTGCGACCGACAACAGCGATTACTGCATAGTTTCCTACAAGGATGATGCCACAGCCTTCAACGGCAAGAAAAAAGGTACTATTGTAGGCAAGGGTGTTGTGAACAACAGAATGAGCAACTTTATGTTCAGACTTCTTGAAAAGAACGGTATAAGCACTCACTATGTTGAAGAGCTGAACGACAGAGAAACCGTTGTTAAAAAGGTTGAGATCGTACCTCTTGAGGTTATCGTAAGAAACAGGGCAGCAGGCTCATTCTCTAAAAAATACGGTGTGCCTGAGGGCAGCGACCTGGCTTCTCCAATCCTTGAATTTGATTACAAGAGCGACCCGCTTGACGATCCTCTGGTTAATAACTACCACATTCTCGCACTTGGTCTTGCAACTCAGGAAGAAATCGACAAAATCACCGAGATGACCTTCAAGGTGAATCAGGTTATGATCGACTTCTTTAAGCAGTGCAATGTTGAGCTTGTCGATTTCAAGCTGGAGTTTGGTCGCTTCCACGGCGATATCGTTCTTGCCGATGAAATATCTCCCGATACCTGCCGTTTTTGGGATCTTGACACCCATGAAAAGCTCGACAAGGATCGCTTCCGCAGAGATATGGGCGGTGTTGAAGAGGCATACGCCGAGATGATGAAGAGAATCGGTTTGAACTGATTATGTAAGTTATTTACATATTTCCTGATAAATTTTTTTGGGATGGTGACTTCCTTGAGTTTTGACTTCAGCAATTATTTTTCAGAAGGACTTCATGAAGAATGCGGTGTGTTTGGTATTTTCGGCGATGATGCCGTGACACCTGCCTATGCCTGCTACAATGGCTTGCTTGCCCTTCAGCACCGTGGGCAGGAAAGCTGCGGCATAGCTGTAAACAATTTTGGAGTAATTGATTATTACCGAGATATGGGACTTGTCACTGAGGTGTTCAACAGGAAAACATTAGATAAATTGAGCGGACAGTTCGCTATAGGACATGTCCGTTATTCCACTGCAGGCGGCTCTGTGCGTGAAAACTCACAGCCGCTTGTTATGCGTTATAAAAAGGGTGCTCTTGCGATTGCACACAACGGAAACCTCACCAATGCCGCTGAAATTAAAAGTGAGCTTGAAAACAGAGGTGCGATTTTTCAGACGACCATCGACTCCGAGGCGATAGCCTATGTAATAGCCAGAGAACGGCAGAAGCCCGATATACATAAGATCGAGGTTGCCGTGAGAAACACCATGGAGGTCATTAAGGGTGCTTACTGTCTGCTGGTTATGAGTCCTCAAAAGATGATAGCCGCCAGAGACCCCAACGGTTTTCGTCCGCTTTGCATAGGTAAGGTGGGGAACTCCTACTGCTTTGCCAGTGAATCCTGTGCTCTTGATGCGTGTGGAGCAACGTTTATCCGTGATGTTGAACCGGGTGAAATTATTATAGCAGAAAAAGACGATATAACAGGAGAGATCAGTATCAGCTCAGACCGCACCCACTGCGGTAAAAAGAGCTCGATCTGTGTTTTTGAATATATTTACTTTGCAAGAAGCGACAGCAACATAGACGGAGTTTCCGTTTATGAATCACGCAAGCAGGCAGGCAGAATGCTTGCCAAAAGTCATCCCGTTGATGCCGATATTGTCATCGGTGTACCCGAATCGGGCATAGATGCAGCCATTGGCTACAGCGAGGAGTCAGGCATTCCCTATGAAAAGGGGATTGTAAAAAATAATTACATAGGCAGGACGTTCATCAAGCCGTCTCAGGGCGAAAGAATGGAGAGTGTAAAAATCAAGCTCAATCCGCTTTCAAGTTTGAGAGGAAAACGTGTCATCGTTATTGATGATTCAGTAGTAAGAGGTACAACGATACACAGAATAGCAGGAATGCTCAGAGATGCAGGTGCCTCGGAGGTCCACATAAGAATATCCTCTCCGCCGTTTATGTGGCCGTGCTACTACGGAACGGATATCCCCTCCCGAGATGAACTGATAGCCTGTAATCACACCATTGATGAAATATCCAAAAAAAGCGGAGCGGATTCCTTCGGATATCTACCTGTTGAACATCTGTGCGAGTTGGTCAACAACAATACGAGCTTCTGTCACGGATGCTTTACCGGCGAATATCCGGCGGATATCACTGTAAACCAGCTTGAGGGCAAGGAGCGTGGCGGAATGAATTTCGACGCCTGCCAAAGCAAGGAGGAAAACTAATGAGCAAGGATTGTTATGAATCCCCGTTATCTGCAAGATACGCCGGCAAGGAGATGAAGTACATCTTCAGTCCCGATATGAAATTCAGGACGTGGAGAAAGCTCTGGATCGCTCTTGCAGAGAGTGAGATGGAGTTGGGACTTCCCATAACGCAGGAACAGATAGATGAATTAAAGGCTAATGCCGAAAATATAAATTACGAAACAGCTCAGGAAAGAGAGAAGCTGGTTCGTCATGATGTAATGAGCCATGTTTACGCTTACGGCGTTCAATGTCCGACGGCAAAGGGAATTATCCATTTGGGAGCTACCTCCTGCTATGTCGGTGACAATACCGATATCATAATTATGACAGAGGGCTTGAAGCTGATAAGAAATAAGCTTGTGACCGTCATAAGAGAGCTGACCGCTTTTGCCGAAAAATACAAAAACCTGCCTACTCTGGCATTCACTCATTTTCAGCCCGCACAGCCGACCACGGTGGGCAAGAGGGCTACGCTGTGGATCCAAGAGCTTCTGATGGATCTTGAAGATGTTGAGTATCAGCTCGGCAAAGCAAAGCTTCTCGGTTGCAAAGGAACAACAGGCACGCAGGCAAGCTTTTTGGAGCTGTTTGAGGACGACCATGATAAATGCAAGGAGCTTGACAGAAAAATAGCCGAAAAAATGGGCTATACTGCCTGCTTTGCGGTTTCGGGTCAGACCTATTCCAGGAAGCTTGATACTCAGGTGCTGAACGTGCTTTCAGGCATCGCCCAGAGTGCCGCCAAGTTTTCCAATGATATAAGACTTCTCCAACACCTTAAAGAGGTTGAAGAACCCTTTGAGAAAAATCAAATAGGTTCATCGGCAATGGCTTACAAACGCAACCCGATGCGTTCGGAGCGTATCGGTTCGCTTTCAAGATATGTAATGGTCGATGTACTCAACGGTGCATTTACCACAGCTACGCAGTGGTTTGAAAGAACACTTGATGACTCCGCAAACAAGCGTTTGAGCATTCCCGAAGCCTTCCTCGCAGTAGACGGAATATTGAGCCTCTATGCAAATGTAGCAGACGGACTTGTAGTTTATCCAAAGGTCATAGAGCAAAGACTGAGGAAAGAGCTTCCGTTTATGGCGACAGAGAATATTATGATGGATGCCGTGAAGCGTGGCGGTGACAGACAGGAGCTGCACGAGAAGATCAGAACACACTCAATGGCTGCTTCAAGGGTAGTAAAAGAAGAGGGAGGAGAAAATGATCTCCTTGAAAGAATAGCAGCCGATGCTTCTTTCGGAGTTACTCTTGAAGAACTTGAAAATCTCCTTGAACCCTCAAAGTATGTCGGCAGAGCACCTCAGCAGACCACAGACTTTATCAACGAGGTCGTTAAGCCTGCACTTGCCCCATACGAGAGTATCGAGGACGAAAAAACAGAGATTACAGTATAACCCTTTGAAAGGAAGATATTAAAAAATGGTTAAAGCAATAGTCGGTGCTAACTGGGGGGACGAAGGTAAGGGAAAAATTACCGATGTTCTTGCTCAAGACAGCGATATAGTAATTCGTTTTCAGGGCGGTGCAAACGCAGGTCATACCATAGTGAACCGCTACGGAAAATTTGCCCTGCACCAGTTGCCCTCAGGCGTATTCAACAGCAATGTGACAAATATTATCGGTAATGGTGTTGCCTTTTCCGTGGAAAATTTTATCAAGGAAATGGCAGAGCTTGAACGCCGAGGCGTGCCAAAGCCGAATATTATGATATCCGACAGAGTTCAAATCGTTATGCCGTACCACGTTGCTTTTGACTGCTATGAAGAAGAACGCCTCGGCAAAAACTCCTTTGGTTCAACCAAAAGCGGTATAGCTCCCTTCTATTCGGATAAATACAGCAAGATAGGCTTTCAGCTCAATGAGCTTTATGATGATACGGACTATCTCAGAGAAAAGATTGCACGAACTCTTGAGGTGAAAAACGCTACCCTCAAAAATCTCTACAACAAGCCTCCGATAGGAGTTGACGAGATCTTTGACAAGCTTATGGAATACCGTGATGCCCTTGCTCCATATGTGACAAATACCTTCGACTACCTTTATAATGCCTGCAAGCAGGGAAAGAATATTCTGTTGGAAGGTCAGTTAGGCTCACTCAAGGATACCGATTTCGGCATATATCCGATGGTGACCTCAAGCAATACCATCGCAGGCTACGGAGCAGTCGGTGCAGGCGGAATACCTCCCTACGAGATCAAGGAGGTCATTACCGTTGTAAAAGCTTATTCCAGTGCCGTTGGTGCAGGAGAGTTTGTTTCGGAAATATTCGGTGAAGAAGCAGACGAGCTTCGCAGACGTGGCGGCGACGGTGGAGAATACGGTGCTACCACAGGCAGACCGAGAAGAATGGGTTGGCTTGACTTGGTAGCAACACGCTATGGCTGCCGTGTACAGGGTGCAACACAGGTTGCGTTCACTGTGCTTGACGTTCTCGGCTACCTTGATGAGATCCCCGTTTGTGTGGGTTACGAGCTTGACGGAGAGGTTATTGACTATTTCCCCTCGACCACAAAATTAAAGAGATGCAAGCCCGTACTAAAGGTTCTTCCCGGTTGGAAATGTGATATCGGCGGAATCAAGAATTATGAAGATCTGCCCGAAAACTGCAAAAACTACATCGAATTTGCCGAAAAGGAAATAGGTGTGCCGATAAAAATTGTTTCCAACGGACCGTCAAGAAGTGACATTATTTACAGATAATCGTGAGGTGTTACCTTGGGAGAATTAACAGAAAGAGTACTGGTGCTTGATTTCGGCGGACAGTACAATCAGCTCATTGCACGCAGAGTGCGTGACCACAAGGTTTTTGCAGAGATCCTGCCCTACAAGACCTCGCTGGATCAAATCAAGAATAACGGCTACAAGGGAATCATCTTCACAGGCGGACCTAACTCTGTGTATGATGAAAGCTCGCCTCACTTCACACCCGAAATACTGGAGCTTGGCATACCTATCCTCGGGATATGTTACGGCTCTCAGCTTATGACTTATATGAGTGGGGGTACTGTTTCACACGCCCCAAAACGAGAGTACGGAAAAATCACTCTTAATATAAGTAAGCCCGACAGCAAGCTTTTTAAAGATGTTCCGGAACAAAGCACTGTTTGGATGAGCCACACCGACTACATCAGCAAGCTGCCGAAGGATTTTGAAGTAACTGCATTTTCGCACGACTGCCCCTGTGCGGCTATGGAAAATGAAGCAAAAAATCTCTATGCTGTTCAATTCCATCCTGAAGTCACCCACAGTGAATACGGAGATTTGATTTTAAAGAATTTTCTCTTTGAGATCTGTAACTGTACCGGCAATTGGCAGATGGATGACTTTATAGAAACAACAGTCAGCAAGATCAAAAATCAGGTTGGGGACAAACAGGTCATACTCGGACTTTCCGGAGGTGTTGACAGCTCAGTTGCAGCTGCTCTCCTAAGCAGAGCAGTCGGTGACAGGCTGACCTGCGTTTTCGTTGATCACGGTCTTATGCGTAAGGACGAGGGTGACTTTGTAGAAAAAACCTTCACTTCGATATTCAAAACAAATTTTGTCAGGGTAAACTGCAAGGATAGATTTTTGGAAAAGCTTACAGGCATTACCGAGCCTGAACAAAAACGAAAAATAATCGGTGAAGAGTTTTACAATGTGTTCTGGGATAAAATC
>CACYCD010000057.1 GCA_902772755.1 uncultured Ruminococcus sp. | reverse complement strand
TTTTCGCCAGCTCGTGATCCTCACGTGTAATGGTGATCAGCTTGTCGGTCCTGCGTGAAAACAGCTTTTCTACAGGGTAAAAGAACATCCAGTTCTTCCTTGAGGCACCCCTGTAAAAGTGAAAACCGTGTGCAGTGTAAAAGACCCTCGTACCGTGTCGGCGGGCACTTTGAGCTACTATACGTGTAACTATCCCTCCCATAGGGGTGTTACAGTGGATAATATCGTAAGCACCGTCTTTGATTATTTGTTTGAGTATCCTGCCTGCTTTAATATTTTCGGGGCTTTTAGGCGAACGGGAAAACGGCACATCAAAAACCCTGTCCGCAAAGTCAAGCTTCATCCCGTTTTTTTCGGCAAGATTATCCTTTGCCGCTGCGTGCAATTCACAGCCGTGTGCATGAAGTACCTCAGCCAGCGGTCTGTGAAATTGGCAGATATGACTCTGCACAGTGGCTACAAGTAAAACTTTCATCTGTCCTCATCACAAATTCTTAAATGCTGAACTCAGCAAATAATACATTTTTTCTATATACATTCTCTTTTTTGTTTCATTCCAATTAGTTATCGTTATACCGGTATCGCTGATCAGCTTATTATTGTATTCGATCAGATCTTCGTGAAACTCATCGGAAATTCGTTTTTTCATGGGGGCTTTTAGCATCAATTCAAGTAGGCACCGGTTATTATAAGGGATAAAAATCTCATAGGAAAAAGAGTGCTCACATGTAATGACAGTTCCGCCCCACGAACTGTATCTGAATTCCCACAAATACATATCAGACGAATCATATCCCTTTGGTATATTATGAAATCCGCTTTTATTTATGAAATCATCAAAAACGGCATCTGTTTTTTTAGCTAAAGAACGCTCTGTCAAAAACACCTTATACATTGCAGTCATATTTCTTGCACTCAACTTGTAAGGCATTTTCTTTAATCCGAATTTTTTATAGTAGTTAGCTCTTGCGATCTCGGATATCCAAGATTTTATTTCAACATCAAATTCGGCAGTGTTATTAAAAAACAACCTTTTTCTTACATCATTGGGATTAACTTTATAATCTCCGATATTATGCTCAAGAACTGTACGATACGCCTCGATTTTATTAAAATCCGCATCGTTGGCAGAAACATTCAGTATTGTATGTGTCGCACCCACAGCATTTGCAATTTTATGAGCAGCATCGGCATCGATTTTATCTCCGTCCATAGTGATGTAACTGTACAGCAAAAAATCATCTTCTCTGCCCTTTACCATAGAAAGTGTAGTTTTGCTGTCCATACCGCCTGTCAGAGAAATTGCCGGTTTGCTCCATTTTTTTGCTGCACATTCCAAGGTCCTTTTTAAAATATTAGACACCATTTCCAGCAGCAAAATATACTCATCCTCTGTTTGGCACTCCTGTATCTCTTTAGTCGGATAAAATCTTTTATAAATAATAGTTTTATTTTTATATTTATAAATATGATTAGTCAATACTCGTTCTATATTTTTATATTGAGTCAAGCAACCCGGAAAGAAAACACCATATTTATAGAAAAATCTGTAATTTTCCAGTTGGTTGATATAGTCATCTGTTTTCAGATCGCACAGATCCCCTATCAGTTGAGTATGGGAAGATACATATAAGCATCCGTCAACTATGCCCTGCACAGAAAAAAGCATTTCTGTCGGATCTGTCAAAAACGAAAGCTCCTCACCGAAAATCAAACCGATAAAGAAACTGCCGGTCAGCTTATTGATATAAGTCAAGCATCTGCTCATATCCGCAGGCTCATATAAACCGAGAATTATTTCAACAAGCTTTTTCTCATCATATATCATATCGAAGGGATTTACTGCGTTTCCTATCAAAAAAACGTGAGTATCATCTTTTGAAGCTGAATAAATATGCTGATCCTCATGAACAAAAACACTGTATATTCCAAATTGATGTTTTTTCCAATTATTCCAAAAAGGGTAACCCTTTGTATCTATTTTACCATTATCTGTCAGCAAATAACCTCGGCAAAACAATTTTTTCTGCAATTCTTTATCGCTGCCGATTATTTTTTTCATTTCAGAAACGGAACGATGAGCCAAATATATCACTCCTAACAATCTTTCAGTGACTCAAAAATGACACTCTTCAACCTCTCCCCATTCCCATCCCCAACGAAGCTATTATGTGGGGTAATCAGGGTTTGTTTCAGATCCCATAGGGGGCTGATGTTGTTGAGGGGTTCTTCTTCAAATACGTCCAGGACTAGACCTCCGAGTCTTTTGCTGTGGGATTGGAGGGCGGGGGTGTCGATGACGGGTCCTCTTGAAATATTTACAAGCACTGCACCGTCCTTCACGTGGTTCAGCCTGTCGTTGTTCATAAGATGATAGGTTTCGTCTGTCAGCGGAACGCACAGCACGATTATATCCGCTTCGGTCAGCACCTCGTCCAGCTTATCGAGCGGCAGCATCTCATCATAAGAGCTGTCCTGCCTTACAAGCATATCAACGCCGGTCACTTTGCAGCCGAAGGCTTTGAATCGCTTGGCACACTCTGTACCCACACTGCCACAACCCACTATGCAGACGTGCTTTTTGTACAGTTCAAGAATGCCCCTGTGCTTTTCCCAGCGGTGAGCCTTCTGATTTTCTCTGAAAAACTCCGCCTGCTTATATATCTGCAATACTCCGCACAGGGCGAACTCAGCCATCGGTATGCTGTACACTCCCCTTGCATTGTATAGTCTTATTCCTTTTTCATTTATATAGTCAACATCGACTCTGTCAGTGCCTGCACTGGTCAGCTGAATGTATCTCAGAGCGGTGAATTTTTTTATATCGTGGCTTAGGAACAGTCCGTTGCAGATGACGCCCTCGACCCACTCATAAGCACAGGGCAGAGCGTCCTTTTCATACTGCATAAAGCAGATCTTGTGTCCCATAGCTTCAAGCTCGGGAATATATTTTTTGCCGTCGTTCCAAGCACCGGTAATTAGCAGGTTCATTCTCCCACCTCGCCGATATGTCTCACTATCTCCGCAACCTTCTGCTCATTTTCTCTGAAATACCTGGCGTAGCCCTCGCACTCATACTCCAGCCTTCTTATGTCCCTGACGCCGTTTATGAAGGTAGAGCTGATAACGCCGATGTGCTTTTCTTTGTTCACATTGCAAAAGCTCCTTGAAAGAATGGAGCAGGTAGAGCCCAGCCTGTAATGCTCTCTTATCACGCACTCTCCGGGGAGAAGTCCCTTGCCTATGGACGCTATTCCCCCAAAGCCGTAGGGTATCTGCTTTAGCTTGAATTTCAGGCACAGCTTTTCGACTGTTCCGTCAGCAAGAAGCTCAAACATAAACTTTCTGCCGTAGCCCAGGCTGAGATCATTCAGCCCTATGTACAGCTCGTCAATGCCCTCGATATCGAGGATCTCATCAATGGCTTCCACCGCCTGCGGAGTTTCGATGAGCAGCATATTGCCGGCTCTGCCGTCTACCGCTCTGATAAACCGCCGAACCTCCTCCGCCGATTTTATGAACGGCAGCATAATTATATCCGCACCTGCCGATATAACGCTGTCGATCTCCTCCTCGGTCGAGCAGTAATCTGCCGTGGCATCGTGAACGGGATTTACCCTTACCAGAACCTCGGCGGTTTCCACGGCGGCTCTTATCCGCCTGACGTCCTCAACGGTGTGATGGCTCTGCACTGTGTCCATACCGCCCTGACGCTCGGCTTTTCCTATATATTCCATATCCACAAATATTCTGTCAACACCTGCGGACTCGGCTATCTGAGCGATATCCGTTTTATTTGTTATGTACATCAGCTTCAGTGACACGTCAATACCCCTTATTTCTGTACTGTTGCTTCTATGTTTTCGTTGTCTGCGTTTGTCAATACCTTGATTATTGTGGTAAAGAATATCTTGATATCCAGCCAAAAGGAAATATGGTCAACATACCAGACATTCAGCTCGATCCTTTTGTTCCACTCAACGTCTTTTCTTCCGTGTACCTGAGCCCAGCCCGTAAGACCGGGGCGAACCTCAAACATTCTTTTCTGAAAATCGGTGTATTCCTCCCATTTCCACGGGTGATAGGTGAGCGGAGGACGGGGACCTATGAGGGACATATCCCCCTTCAGCATATTAAATATCTGCGGCAGCTCATCAAGGCTTGTCGCTCTTATGAACCTGCCTATTTTTGTAACTCTGGGGTCGCCCTTTCCTGAGTACACGCCTGAGCCTGTATTTTCGGAATTTAGTTTCATTGAACGGAATTTCAGTATTTTAAATACCTTGCCGTCCCTGCCTATCCTTTCCTGCTTAAAAAGTGCAGGTCCCTTTGAGTCCAGCTTTATCAGCAGTGCAAGGATCAGCAGCAGCCACCAGAGTACCAGCAACGCACCCAGCGATATCAAAATATCGAGAACTCTTTTCCAAAATTTAGCATACATATATATATCTCCGATAAAACTCTGCAATTATACTCTATTTTACTACAAATAATAAAATATGTCAACGCTCTGCATACAGCAACGGACAAGAAAATACATTGTTATTTATATGCAAATGTAAAAAATCGTTCAAATATATGTTGATTGTTTAAAAATAACAACGAAAAAGCTGTCGGGAAACATTTTGAAGTGCTTCCCGACAGCCGTATTCCAAATATTACTATAAAATACCGAAATGTTCCAGCAAAATTTTTACGCCCAGACAGATCAGAATAATCCCTCCTGCCAGCTCTGCACGGCTCTTGTACTTCATACCGAAGATGTTGCCTATCCTCACCCCTATGCAGGAGAGGGTGAAGGTAGTTATCCCTATGATGACCACGCTTATTACAGTATTTATAAGATAGCTGACCCCGCCCAAAAAATATGGAGGTACACAGGCGAAGGTCACACCCACAGCCAAAGCGTCAATGCTTGTGGCAACCGCCATTGTAAGCATAGTCTTTACTCCGAGGTCATCATCTGTTTTTTCGGTATCCTTTGACAGAGCTTCCTTTATCATATTTGCCCCTATCAGACTGAGCAGTACAAATGCTATCCACGGAGTTACGGCGGTGATATAGCCTGTCAGTCCCGCACCCAGCAGATAACCTGCCATCGGCATCAA